>NZ_JBMOXB010000007.1:0-208848 GCF_049316305.1 Sphingobacterium sp. HJSM2_6 | reverse complement strand
ATTAAATCTAACGTTTTTGATGAAAACACTCCTTAAGTTTTTAAAATATCGTGTCCACTTTTTGCTGACGATTTACAAACACGACTATCCCAAATCGCATATTGGCTTGGTGCAATAAAATGCAAGAGCTTAGAAACTCCCACCAATGAGTTATTTACAGATAAGGTTAAAGCTGTCAAATCACCTTCATTAACATCATATCCAGCCTTTATCTTATTTAAGATATCCAACACACCCTCATTACACAATACAGTTTTGAGAATTGTTGGCATCCAAGAGTATATAAACCCTGTAGCGATATAAAAATGATGCTCATTAATAATATCAATGTCGTCAAAATATTTTAGGAAATGGATATAGGAATTACTATCATAGGATATTAAATCCTTATTAATCTTGTCTTCATTGATATATTTCTGTAGTAGATCAATAGTTAGTATATTCTCCATGTAGTCAATTATTGGTTATCTGTTGGCCCTAAATTATTAAGTAATAATGCAAATTTAATGCAGCTCAATAAGTAATTATCAATTTGTAGTGCTATATTATATGACTTATAGCTAAAAATTAAATATTAAGAAAAGCCATAACGTAAAATGAGTATTATTAATCTTAAATTCCTTGCTTTGTAAAATTTAAGGCTAATTATATATTACATATAACCATTAAATATTAACATAATATTTTTGGTAATTTTCTATTTCTTTTTCGTTAGGAGAACTTGTAATTTCAAAATTGGATAAAGCTCTTTATTTACCCAAGCCATCGCTAATTTCAAATCATCTTCCGAATGAAATACAGGTCTTGATTGTTTTAATCGGTCTATAATATGGTTAAAATTCATTATCTATTTCTTAAACTGCGGAAATGCATCCGCTTCATTAAAGTTCACGATTAGCTTGCGCATACAACCTTTATCGGTGAAATGCCGGCCTAGGTTAATGCTTTTATCAAAGAAATCATTTTCCCCTTCTTTGTTAGTATAATGGAAAATTCGAAAAGACTTACAATTCTCATGGTCAAATATCTCTTTAAACATTGTGCGATCCGATAATCCACACGAATGTCCTAAAATATAAACCCTAAAGTTTCCATGATTTAAAAATCTTATAAGATTAGAATAATTAGCCGTTTTCATATAATGATAAGATTTGATATGCTCAAAAACATCATTATTACTTTGTTCTTCAAACTGCAAATATTCTTTATTATGCTCATCACCAAAACCAAATATGACGGGATTATTCGGATTATTTAATTCTCCATGAATGTGATTTTCTTCTATTGCATGAAATTTCCCACTATCACGAATCTGTTGTATATAAGGCTCAAATGTACTTGTATAATTATAATTTAGAGCATATACTGTTTGATTATAAATGTCTTGAGTAAAATCAAGTAGGCTTTCTTCTATATTTTCGAAGGTAATGACATGAGAAATATCGTTAATCTTAAAGTTTTCTATAAAATCTTTTAATGGGGTATTCCTACTATTTATTTTGAACCAATTGTCTTGAATAGTCAAATATTTCTCGAGCTTTGATTTCAAGTATGAAAACTTATTATTTAAGCTTTTAACTTTATTTGAATTAAAATCCTTAAAATTGAATGCGTTTCCACCTAAACTTGCCAATCGATCAAAATAGGCCTGCTCAATATCTACCCAACTGCAGTCCAAACAAGTATTAATAAGTTTTTCAAAATAGGATGGTTTGATTTCAAACTTATGAGCTAATGTATCTACAACAGGAATTTTTAACTCATTACTTATTTCAGTTATAATTTCTCCTCCTCGATCACCAACTTCATTTCCCTTTCACTTCTCACCTTTACATAACCGTAAGGTGCTGCACCCATCCTTGATCTTCTAACGCCATAGTTTGTGTGGTACGCATTACAATTTCTTGAGCCAAGATTGCAGCTTTACGTTCAATCAATTCCTCTAGACTCCGATCTTTCGGTAATAAAGCATACACGAATTGAATATCTATTGCTTGAGCCGTTTCCTTCAACGAATTGATGGTAATATTTCATTCCTTTTCTCTTTTTTCTAAGCTTTGTATATTTTGCTTAGTAACACCTAGTTTCTTGCCTAATTGTTCTAAGGTCATACCAAGCGATGTACGTATGGCTTTTATCCATCCACCCACAGGTATTTTTACGTGTTGAAGCGCACAAAAAGTTTTCAGCTTTTCATCCAATTGCTTTCTTTGTAAATTATTCTTCATAACGAGTCAATATTTACTTTAAGGATTACAAGCTATTATTTAAAAGAGGATAAATGATGGATATGTTAAAAAACAATCGTTAAATCGGAATTATTCCGATTTACATAAAATAGCCGACAGGTTTAGTTTATATAAAAATTAATAAGTTTGCTGAAAAACACACCCTAATGAAAGTAAATTTTGACATAATAGATAATCATTCATTATCTTTTGAAAAACGACTTATAGACTTACATAACAATTTTGATTTTGTTGGTTTTAACTACAATATTGTCGAACGAGAGATTAAACTATGTTGGAAAAAATCAATAGGAATTTGGGTAGATAAAAATGAATTTTCAGGTTTGGTATTGACTCATAAATCTGTGAATTACTTAAAAGTTATTGAACAAGACGAAAATAGCACCTTTGATGATTATGCTTGTTTAGGTGAAATTACGTTATCCCCTTCGACATTGAGGGAAATGAATGATAGTATTATTCCGAAATCAAAACCAGACGAGAAAGACGATATTCTCTATCTTTTTGAAAATGGAGCAAGAATCAGAATTCATTGTGAGCAGATAATATTGAATTTTCAAATATGATAAAACAACCTTCATCTCTTCCCAATCAAATTTTCAACCCATCAAGAAAAAACAAAATAGATTTTATGATTTCATTTCTACCCTCACCTTCTCCACGGAATATTACCCAGCGAAAGTTGGTTTCATTTGTGAGTCGGATGAAGAAAAGCTACTTTAGGCTGAGTGTAACAGATAAACCCCCACAGGTTAAACGAAAGTAGATATAATACTGAAGCCATTTCAAACTGATATAGCTTTATGAACTATCCTACTATACCTCAATAATGAAATTTGTATTAATTTGTTTATGTTCAAACCTAGAAGAATAAATTAATGGAAATTTACCTCTTCGCAAATTAGTTGCAATCAAAAACTTTAACTCGGTATCTGAATAGCTAACAACTTTTAATTCCCTTTCACCGATATAAAAGTTATTTGGGGGATTAGCAAAGCCTTTACCAGTAACTGTAATTCGTTCTCCTGGAAATCCAACTAAAGGACAAACATTATCAACTCTAACTCCTATAATTTCAATATCCTCGGAGATTCCCTTGTATAATCGACAGTACGATTTGGTATATGAGAATCATTTGCTATTTAGTCTTGAATACCGAGTCCACTTTTTGCTGGCGACCTAGAGCATATATCAGTTAGAATCTGATAATCTAAAAGGATCCCCCACTCCTGTAGTCACAAACTTTTCAAAACTATGGAGGAAACTTTGCCAGCCAGCTACACAAACATGGTAGCATTCCATATCCAAATTCAATCCGACATGGATTAATTCTAATGTCGCTCCACTCGCGGAACTTGAAATTTCCCAAATTATAAATGTGCTGACCCATTCCGATTTATTTACTAGACTAGGAAGGTCAATAAAGGCATCAACAACCTGCCAGACAACTTTTTTACCAATCACTAATTCTTCAACCAAAATAGTTTTAAATACATTTGGTCCAAAGCGGATAGTAAAGGATTCCCCCATATGTTCTGCAGAACCTTCAATCATTTCGCTCCACCATTTGCTGATTGATTTAGTTAGACCATCATATATTTTTATTTCATGAGTATCTAAAATCAATGTTGCTTTAAAACTCTCCTTTTTAATATTCATTTTTATATTAAATAGATTTATTACCTTATTCAAAAATAATCGAAACAAAATACCAACTGCTTATCCTAAGACAAGTATTTGTACAACATCAAACTAAATTGGACAATTTAGTTCCCCACCCTAAAAAGAGATTGCTAGTATAGATTAAGTAATTTTTTTTGCCTATTATTCAATTGTCTGATTTAGTGAATCGAATTCAAATGAATATGTTTTTTTTACTTAAAATTTGATTCAATATAGTAAAGTAGATAACAGTCTTTTTTTAACTATTTAAATCCTTCATGTAGATAAACGATTGTCTTTGATAAAATTTTCGGCACTTTTTCTTTGCAATTTCCATAACTAACCCACATGCTCTATTGATGAGATTCTTTAGATCTATAATAAGCGATGGCTGCTTTTTGCTGATGATTTACAAATCTAGTTAATTAATAAATGGAGTTAACTGTTCGTGAATAAAAACAAACTTTTGAAAGTTCGGCTTTATTCCTAAATCTTTACTCGAGAAGCATAATTCTTGAATATTTTTTTATTTACACCTAACTCCATAAAATTGCACAATTGCAATTCTAGATGCCGAAAAAAAATAATTTGAATCCGGTGGAGCTGAAGTATAGATCATCCTTCTCAGAATTTAAATCGGGTTGATATTATAAATTGTCGAGGGCGTAATTCAAAATAGCTCTGAACTAATTGATAGCTATTGAAAGATTGTTGCAAGTACTGATTATTATTCAAAATATTAGTAGCATACAGTTCGATATCTGTTTTCCATTTCTCCAATCGGTATCGGTACATAGCATCCAGAAAATATTGTTTTCTTTGGCTCGATACATTATTTATGTAAAGAGAATTATAGAACATGAAACTGTGTCGTTCATGTGGGTATACCGTTATATTGAGAAAGTGGTTATTATAGTTCACCCTATTCCTGTGGCCTCCAGCCAAATCGTTCTGTTGATGCCCAAAAGTTCCTTTGTACTCTCCATACAGTACCGAAGAAAGATTGTTAATCAATTCCAAAGACCCACCTATTCCCCTTGATTCTTGCTTCGCCAATTCATCATTCAGCAAGTAATCCGATTTACTCGTATTCGCCGTAACATTGATTTTAAGGACAGTCTTAATTGGTAAGAAGAAACGACCTATACCTCCAAAAACACTATGGTTCGAATTTCTGCTCTCACGATCTTCAATTCCTGAAGTTGACTGTCCAAGTGAATCGATGGTATTTCTGAAAATATAATCTCGCCGTCCTTCAAAATAAGCATATCCCATATGACCAAAATTAGCTTTTATAATATTTTTATAATGATAGTTAAGTCCAGCTCTGCTCGATGTATTTTCTAATAATCTAGCATGATAACGTTGGATACTTCGGTAAGAATCAATGATATAAGCATTATAAAAATTATTCAGTCCTCCAATAGTTTTGCCTGTAGAACCATTTGCAGATAATGAATTATATTCATTCAGCTTATATTCAGCGTTTAATGAAGGATTAAATGTATAGCGTTTTTCCCTCGATAGTGCTTGCACTTGTTGCTGGCTTACATTGTACATGTAAAAAGAAAATGGTGTCATCAAGCTTAATTTCCATTTAGATTTCATCCACGAAATTCTAGATCCTAAGCTGAATTGTACTTGTCCCGTCATCAAATCATTTTGGTATCCTTCCCCCATTTGTTGCTCCCTAGATTGTTCTTTTATATTAATTCCAGTTTCTAGCTTTCTATTTTCATAATTAATTTGCAGACTTGGAGAAAATGTAAAATAGTTGATTTTCCGCATAAAGCTCAATCCATTTATAGTCTCCAAACCTTGATATCGAATATCTTGCATCATCTGATCAAAAGGTTTTCCTTGGTTCAATATATCGACCATCTGTCCTGGAATCACCAACAATTGTTGTGGTGTCTGTCGCCACTTAATAGTTGAAGTCACATTAACGAGCTGCTTGCCGATAAAGCGTGCCATAGAAAATCCATTTACAATAGCTCGATCTTCATATTTCTTATTTTGCACAATTTGTTCACAATCATTGAATAGTAGATTTCCCATTTCTGCGTTCCGTCGATTATGGAACTGCAAGCTGTTGCGAAGATAGACTTCGTTCACATTTTTTTCGATCAGTATTCCAGCATCCAAAACTTTATACCTATAGCGATTATCAATAGCCTCCTTAGTCAATATAGTCTGGTCAGACGTAAATATTTCTGTTGCTGTTATTCCTGAAACTTTACGCAGGTCATTATAATAGGAGCCATTACCTTTGATTTCTAATCCATCCTTAAGTTTTTGTAATACATTTGTGCTAGCAAGAAAAATTTGATTATCTAACCACTTATTTTGAGCAAACCCTGGCGTGCTCACGCTGCGCAGCGTTATGTAATTGGGACCATCACCTATTTCTGGATTGTTATTGAGAAAGTTTCCTCCAGTATAATAAGCCCTTAGGTCCTTAGCTACATCATTGCCCGTATTGTTACCTTGTAGGGAATTGAGCATTTGAAAAGATTTACCAAAAGTCATAGGCGTCAGATTGACATCCCATAGAAATGGTCCTGCACCAGTTCCAACTTTCCCGGTGCCTGTGGAAGTAAATCTCTTCAGCTCCAGATTTATCGACGCCCGATCGGAAAAGACTAATGAATCCAATATCTTGATAGGCTGATCATTTTCTATGATCTGTACCTTTAATACCGCATCTGCTGGAAGATTATTATTAATTATTCCATACCGACCCTCCATGAGATCTAGTTTATTGACCATATATTTCTGTATAGGTCTACCTTGATATAAAATCTTATCTCCTTGCATCTCTATGCCAGGTAATTTCTTTATGATGTCTGCAATAACACGATCCTGCTTATTTGTAAATGAATTGACATCATAATTGATGGTGTCTTTACGTTTAGAGATTGGAATATTCAGACCCTTAATCTCTTCGATCTGATGGACTTGCTGTTTTAATTGATAGGAATAACTAGCTGAACGATTAGCGACTACGATGGATTTTTTAGCGTAGTTCATATGCTGAAAATCTAGCTGGATGCTATCTACGGCATCTACCTTAACAGATAGACTATATTGACCATTTTTATCGCTTCGGCCATATCCTAGGAGAACGGTGCCTCCTGCTTTTTTATAGGATACAGAAACATTAGAAATAGGTTTGTTCTGATCATCGACCAGTTTACCCGAAATCGTAGTTTGTCCGAATACAGCTATATGCATAGTAAAAAAGAGCAGATAGAAAACAATAATTCTAAGCATAAAAATATTATAATATATTTTTCTCAATATGATTTAGCCTTTTGTTTCTTTCCCTATAAAATCTGTCTTGCTTATTTTTTAATGGAGGATTATCAATCAAAATGTAATCTAAATTTTTTTCATCATAATAAATTTGATTGGATAGATAATCATTTCTGATTTTGAAATACTCCTTTTTAGATACCGTTTTCTTTTTTTGATCATTGCCACTCATTAAGATTACTGCTCTATTGGATTTTTCAATGCCTATACATTCAAATTGCCAACTTTTTTCCGTGTCATACATTTTAAGGATCAATCCAGGTAAACCTGAAAATTTATATGGTCCATCAGAAATTGGTATCTGTGGCGCAAACCATGCTTCCCATTTTCTCCCCCCATAATCAAGGGTTGCCTTTTGGCATACATAGTTGAGTACATGGATAGTATCATCAGATAGTACCCAGTTCAGTGCTATTTTCTCTTTATAAAAAAACAGTTTATCCGTGTTCTCTAAGTAATTTGTATAATTGTCTTGGACTAAAATATCCATATTGTTTTTGAGTACAAGAATGGAGGTCAATCCTAAATTCTCTTGATATAAGCCTAATTCAGGAAGTACACGAAGTTTTTGCTTACGTTCAAACAATTCGTTCAGTACAGAATCTTTTATTCCCTTCCGGATATTTTGAAAAACAGAGACCGAGTCATTATATAATAATTCCATCCTTTCATTTTTTACCGCACTTGTATCGTCATCGGTAACATGAAACTGCATATCATAAATGATTTTACCGATAAAATCTATTTTATTTTTAGAGTCGTTGTACAATATCAGACTCCGTTCATAAGAAGAATAATGCTGCTGAGCTTTTCCAATGAATGTACAGAATGAAATAAACAGAATAATAAAATATTTTCTCATAAATATAAGTTTAGAAAAGTGCAATTATCCTATTGTACATTGGTTAACTACAATTATAATAATTTATACGGCAAGATTGCGCAACCTCTCCTTGTGTCTTGACGTCCAAGTACAATTCTAGTCCTATCAGGCAATGGATACCAAGCTCTCCAAGTACAATCAGTTACTGCATTATTATTGCAGACTTTTCTACTTCAGTTTTCATTGCATGTAAACTCAAAATTAGTTGCTCTTTCTGTTTCGCAAGTTGTAACTGAATAGCCTACGCAGACCTTTAAATGCTGTTCACAAAACAAGGTCTACAATTCTTGAACATGGAGATTTTTTTCTAAAATCTCTTTCATAATTTTGTTTTTAACTTATAATATCGATTATTCACTTGTTCCCGATTAGCTTTGGAAAACGTTGACATGAATTCTTTTGTTTGTCTGAATTCGGGAGCAAAGGATTTTTTTCTAAATAAAATTGTCTACTTCTAAAATAGTAAATATAAATGACTATCCTTTAATCTTTTAAGACAACCCTGCAAATCATCAAATTGCTATTTTAGATTAAATATTGGCATTCCTCATTGATTTATTAAAAAGTAATTACCTTAGAACTATTAAATAGATATTTACAAGAAATTAAACATTCAAAACCAAATTAACTAATCTTAGCATCCTATTACAACAAATACATTGTTGAAATTATAAAATCATAAAAAACGGTATTAGTTAGATGAGAATAGTATTGTTCGGTGCCCATAAAGTGGGGAAAACGGCCCTTGCTGAAGAACTTTTGGAGAACCTCCCTAATTACACGCTCGAAATTGAACCCTACTACCAATTGGAGTCAGCTGGTTATGTATTTTCTGAAAACCCCATTGTGGAAGATTTTATCGAACAGTATGATTATTCCATTGATCTTTTAGTTAATAGTAGAAAAAACGTAATATTTGACCGATGTCCAATAGACTTATTAGCGTATATTCAAGTGTTAGATCCAAAAGGAAATATTCAATTACCTTACGAACAAACACTGTCTTTGCTTCCTGAAATTGACCTTTTTGTATTTGTGCCAATTGAAGAAGACGATATCATCCCAGCACACCTAATCGAACTTCCGAAGCTTAGAAGAAAGGTGAATGATTTGCTAGGCGATTGGATTGATGACTTTGGAATTGAAGCAATTGTGGTAAATGGTCCATTATCTAACCGAAGAGATCAAGTACTAGCAAGAATATTACGTTAATTAGCATGATCGTTTCTATTTCCCATTCAAATTTTAAAACAGACAAGTTATTTCTCTTGCAATATTTTATTGAAATAACTGAATCCAATTATTATCTGCAACTAATCGCTTGTGATAATTTTCTCTAGTAGTTGGAGACACTTCACTTCCCATAGATTGTAAAATCAGCAATAAGTTTTTTTGAAATTGTTCCCTTTCTGTAAAAAACTGGTCTTTTGTAACATGTTTAATAATATATTTAGCTTGAAAATTAATAGATACTTTTTTTGGAGGTGAATGACTGATGGAGGTTAATAGGTCAAAATTCCAATAATTTTTATCGTCATGTATTTTCAAAATTAAACCTGGTAAGCCACAAAAAGTATATGGACCTTCTGAAATGGGTATTTCTGGAGTAAAATATGCAATCCATTTTCTACCAGCATATTGGATTGTTGCCTTTTGACATAAAAAGTTTCCAATCCTGAGCGTGTCACTTAGCAATTCCCAATTTTCAAAAGCTTCCCGATCTTCATTATAATAATACAAAGGTACAGTTCCATCCATATTATATCCAATTACTTCATCATAGGTAGTAATTATGCTATTCCGCTTGACAATCTTATAATTGAATTTATATACTGCCGTAATCGGCATCCCTATAGAAATGATTTGATTCGCTTTCTCTCTTTTATGAAAAAAAGAAATGGAATCGGCTTTCACGCTTTTACTTGCTTGAAAAAGGGATTCATTCTCATTAATCAGCAAATCGAATAATAATTCTTTTATATTATTTCTATTCGTGCTATCTTCCTGATAAGTCAGTTTATATTTAAATGTATTCGTAAACTGAAAATCAGATTGTTGACTATGAACACTAATCCAAAACAACATGAATATAATTACAAGTGAGGTTTTCATAATAATTGATTATGTTGTACAACAAAAATACGCGTAATAACAAATAAATATTTTACCTAATAACCATAAGTATGAATTGAAAATTATGGATTAAGTAGGCAAAACAATTAAAAATCGACTATTTTCAAACCGATTTATTGTTTACTTTTTACCTGTTTGAACTATTTAATAATTCGTTAAGTTTTTCAAAATTTTCAGGAAACAAGGAAGTTTGAATTTATTCCCTAAACAGTTTATTTATTGGTACTATTTATTTATGATTCTTATAAAGATAATTATTTGAAAATTAAATATAACTGAAATAATTTGAAATTGAGCTATTATCTAAACAAAGAGATGCTAAACTATCGACTCTAGGATAATGCAATAAATAATCACTAATACACAGTAAAAAAAGCCTTTCAACCATTTATCTGTATCTGTTCCTCCTATATTTGAATCCCGGCATCATAATATTAGAAAGATTAAATTTGGTTAAGGTTTTAGCATATTAAAAACAATAGCCAGAGATTTACAATCGAAACATTAAAACGTTAAAGAACTATACCCTTGGAATCTATGCCGAATGCAGTACAATATTTTTTCATTTCAAGCATCTCATACGCATCTCCTTCGGACCTTCATCGGATCTGCATCGAAAATTTCCGAAGTAAATCCATTGAAGAACCGAATAAACTCCATGAAATTGACAAACCATTCAGTAATCAGGCCTTGGTTATTAAACTATCTTTGGAAAATTCAAGTATTATATTAGTTGATGCAATAAATATATTGTTATCTGCATTATTATTTACCTTCATTCCTTTAAACAAATTTTGGTATTTACAATATAATTAACCCATAACCATCTTCAAGAGTCAATGCTCATCTCCATCATCACTCGCATACAGCAGTAATAATTTTATAAATAATTCCTCTTTGCTATAGTCACTTGTGCTGAATTGATCCATTTCGTCGTTTCCTACTCTTTTCATCCTTCCAAAGAAATCATAATCTATTGGATTATTTCCTAAACTTTTTATTCTTCCTAATACATTGTATTCAACTTGGGCATTTCCAATACTTTTCACTCGACTTAGAAAATCATAGCTAATCCTGTCATTTCCAATCTGTTTCACCCTCCCCAACCAATTGTAATACACATTCTCCTGACCAATTTTCTTCATTCTTCCAAACATATCGTAAACAATTTCAAGAGTTCCAATTCTTTTTATCCTACCTAGATAATCATAATACACATCTTCATTTCCGATCTTTTTAATCCTGCCAATAATATTGTATCGAATTTCATCATTATTTATAAGCTCTACTCCCCCATTCTTAATCATCAACTCATAGTCATCTTCGCTATTTCCTATTTCTCCTTTTAAATCGTAATCCATATCCGAATCCCCTACTCTTCTTATGCGTCCATCCAAATCATAATCTATATCCTTTTTCCCGATACTTCGAACTTTTCCATCCAAATCATAATCTATATGCTCTTTGCCTATGCTTCGAACTCTTCCATCCAAATCATAATCTATATGCTCTTTACCTATGCTTCGAACTCTTCCATCCAAATCATAATCTATATTCTTATTTCCGATACTTCGCACCCTTCCATCCAAATCATAATCTATATCCTTATTTCCAATACTTCGCACCCTTCCATCCAAATCATAATCTATATGCTCTTTGCCTATGCTTCGAACTCTTCCCTCCAAATCATAATTTATTTCCTTATTTCCGATACTTCGCACCCTTCCATCCAAATCATAATCTATAGCAACATCGCCTATACTTCGGACTCTTCCATTCAAGTCATAATCTATAGCAACATCTCCTATACTACGTATATGTCCATTCAAATCGTAGTCCACTTCATAAGAACTTCTATTTGACTTATTTCGATTGGATAGTAGCAACTTATTGACTTCAATATTCCCCACCTTACTCAGCACCATTTTCACTTGCTTTTCTTGAACAATAAAGGATGGATTTCTCCCGCCAGCAATCGGTTCTAGGGATATCTGCTGAGCTAAAGAAAGTTGAGTGAAGATAAAGAGGAAGAAAATAATGCAACTAAGTCTCATAAAAATAAATTGAAGTTAATAATATGAAATAGGACAATAAGTTGCCGAAATAGTTTAAATAGGTCTTGATTAGAACAACAGTTCACTGCAATTATTAAAAATTTTATTTGAACATGGGCATTATACTGCTATAATTGACAAAATATTCACACTGTCCGAAATCGCTGAGTCTCACAGATACGTAGATACTGGAAGAAAAAAGATAATGTTGTGCTAAAAATTTGCAAATAAAAATAGATGCATCTTAGTTTTGAATGGATAATGCCAATTATTTTTAGTTTTTTCAAAAACATAAAAACAATATCCTTAATGTTCGAGCTATAATTTTTCAATAGATTAACCTTTCCAAATAACTAAACAAATCAAAAATAATATAGGAAAAGAAGTAAGCAAGGCAGAAGAATCAAGGTGTTAATTTTACAGGTTGAAGCCTATACATTTTTCAAACAGTGAACAACTTACGCTATACGAGTAATCTTAAAATTTGAAAAATAGCTCCTATTAATTAATCCCTAATTAAGAACCAATCCTTATCGCTGCTGACTTTGCATCCCCTTAAAAGCTATTAAGCTGAACTAAGTACGACTAATTTAAACCACTTGGATTTACAGGCAATTCTAACCAAAATGTTGTTCCTATACCTATACTACTTTCAAACCAAATCTTTCCTTCATGAGCTTCAATGATTTGTTTGGTAATTGACAATCCTAATCCAAAAGTTTTTTCACCTTCTGTTCCGACTTGTCTAGCATCCGAAAACATTTGAAATATGGAGCCTTTCATATATTCAGGAATTCCGATTCCCTTATCAATAATCGCAATGCAAATATATTGCTCCTTTTTTTCTAATCTGATTTCAATAGTATAACCTTTTGGGCTAAATTTTATAGCATTAGCAATTAAGTTGCTTAGAGCTCTAGACAACTTTCCACGATTACCAATAATTTCAATAGACTGAGATTCCAAGAGGATATTTTGTTCCTTAAGAATGGATTTGTGTTTTAGAATATCTACGCAGTATTCAAGTAATTCTTGAAGATCAATTACATTTTTATCCAAATTCCTGGCATCCAAATTTGAAGTGAGCAAATCACTTACTAAACCTATTGATTGATCGGCTGATTGAATAATTAAATCATGTAAGTTATTACTTTCAGCGTGATCAATTTTAGAATTTCGAATCAAAGTTGCTGCCATTTTTATTGCCCCAAGTGGGTCTCGAAGATCGTGTGCAACAATCTTCATCATTCGTTTGTTTTCATCTTGGGTTTCTTCCAATGATTCCAATGCATTTTGTAATGTTGCATTTTGTTCATTGACAAGCTTGTTCAAGATAATGGTTCTTCTATATTGTTTGAAAATATAGAAAACCAAAATAATACTAAATACTAATACAGCAATAAGAATCCATATTTTATTACTTTGATTTTTATTGTTTATTGCTAATATTTTATTGTTAGTTTCCAGCGAATTATAGTGCACATAATCTACAATAAATTTTTTTAGATTTTCATTTTCTTCAATTAATGCATTCTGAAATAATTTTTGCACTTTAATTATTTCTTCTTTATTCCCTAATATATATTCCATATTTAGAATAATAGAAATTAATGAAACCAATCTTAATTTGTCTCCAATTAAAATGGATCTTTCATAGGCCTGTTTATAATAATTTATAGCAATTTTTGGACTCCTAGCATAATAATCCCCTAATAGTAACAAAGAATTCACCTCAAGGGATTCAAAATTTAATTCTTTAGCTCTCGATAGTGTTTCTTTAATAACTAATAAGGCATTTTGATTATTTTGTCTTGATAGTTCATAGGCTTCTAATTGCCTAATTTGTAAAAAGATCCAGTCATTATTATATTTTTTGGCAATATTTTTAGATTTATTTAAATAATAGTTTAGACTATCAACGTTATTCATTAAGTTAAATCCTGCATAATTAACGTACACTAATGCCAATATACTGTCTCTTTCTAATTTAGATCCCAATTGAATCGCTTGATTAAAAAAAGATTTAGATTCTTTATTGTTATTCAATTTTTTATATACATTGGCAATATTCATTAAAAGCTGAACCTCATTTTCAAAGTCATGTTGCTTTCGATATCTATCTAAAACATTATTGAATTTTGATAACGCTTCTTGTGTTAAGCCTCTTAGCGCTAGAGAAACTCCAATCAAATTATCAGCATCCAATTCACCTTTAGGGTATTTTAACGCAATAGACAATTCCTTTGCTTTTAATCCAAAATACAAGCAACTATCAATATTTTTATATTGATAAAGCATGCCTAAATTGTTCATATTATTAATTAGTTCATACTCGTTCGTAATGCTGGAAAGAAACGCTCGCTTTTTACTTATTTCAGAGGATTGTCCAAATGCAAGAAAAGGTAGTATGATAAATATAAACAAATAGAAGGTCTTGAATAAATTTTCAAATATCTTCATAATTGGTTTCAAAATATACGCAAATTGCAAATATTTTAAATAATTAAAAACATTTTACTTTAAATATAATTTTCAATTAAAAATAATACTAAGTAAACATGCTTCATAAAATAGCCTAAAAATTGCAAGTACTTTCGAATTAGCCAAGGGGTTTTAGCAAATACTCGTGAACTAATTGCGTATAACAATACAGGTGTAAACATCTTATATATTTACAACAATTTAACATCTCATGAATTTTTAGGGTAAAAGTTCTTAATCTGAAGAAACCATGGTAAGCTCATTCCACATACAAACAGCTTATATTTTAAAATTTATTTAGGGTAAACCGGAAGACAATAAAAGTCCAAGTAAATTTTTGTAAGTAATGCTATAACTATTTCTTAATAAATGTGGAAACTATCAGCAATGAAAAAGGATGAAGTTTGAACTCCTATAATGAATATGGAGTCTAAATTAATCCCTACTGGGTGGGATGTAGGGATTAATTTTAGGGTAATAAACAACCTATTTAGCAACATCATACTAAATAATTATATAAAAGTATTTTATTATTTGTATTGAAACACAACAAATAAACATTGTAACATAAAAATCACAATTAAGCAGGTTTCCTTTATGTTTTTAGTACTTAAATCTGAAATTAGGTCTGTGGAATGTTTCGGTATTAAGCCTAGAAATTAGCCTAAAATAAAATATAAAATATATTTTGAGGAGGATTAGCTACAAATTTAAATATATATGTTACAACATGGAATAATGAGTTTTTTATTAGAAAATAATTAACCATTTTTGCCAAAATTTACTAATCATTATTGATTAAAGAATATTATTTCTAAAAATATAACGATTAATTTTCAACCCAACTTAAGCTGTAAATTTCTTTTAAGAAGGTTATAATTTTTTAGAATAATAGATTTTTGGTTATGGAAAAGCAAGAATATATTAATTTGGTTTTAAAAGCGGGGAAAGATGCTTTAAGCATAGGTTTTTCGAATATTATCAATTTTAATTTCATCGTACAATATCAAATACCAGGCACATTAAATCTTGAATGTGAGCAACACACTGCTTTTACAATACAAGGGTATAAAACATGGTTTGTGAAAATTGACGGTGTGCCTTATGAAATAGGTGAATTTGTAGACTTTTGGAAACCTACAATATAAGCTTCTGATAAAAGCACCCTCATAAACTTCCCATTTTTTAAACAATTATTGTTTCAGTTGACTAGCAGGATTAAATAATATAGTTATCGTCAGTATTATATGTCCCACAATTTTGACGGAAAAGAATATCATTTTTAGATATACTTAAAGAAAGTTAATAGGTAATAGGAATTTTAATGTAAAATTTTTACAGTTATTATTATTTTTTTAAGCTATATAATGGCTTTATAAAAATGGAAGCAATTAATTTTCAAATCTTATTGAATATGTTTACGAAAATTATTCATGTTCAATTTCCCAACATGTACTATAAGGGAGCAACTCAATCTCTAATAAATTCGTTGTGTTACCAAATGCATTAACAGCATAATATTACTTATTTATAAGGATTTATAATCTCCTTTTATGTGTTTATTAATAAACTTCTTAAGATGTTCAGCATAACGCATATATCCTAAATCCGTGAAATGAACTCCATCTACTGTTCCCTCATTATCATTGCCTATCATATTTTCAGCAGGTACAAAATGTAAATTCTTATCACCCTTTTTCTTAAGTTTTTTATACACCATAGCTAAGGAATTATTTGAATCCTCAACAACTTTTCGAAACTTTAGATCAGATCCCATTTGAGGAAAATAAGTCATCTCTACAAGTAGTATGGGCGTATAAGGAGCCTTCTCCCTAATGATGCTATGAAACTTTTCTAACTTATCTTCTATTATTTTAGAATTTACATTCGCCATAAAATCCAATATTATTAATGAAGACTCCTTAGAAGCAATTAATTCAGCTATTTCATAGTCCAGACTAGCATTGGCACTAAAACCAAGATTTATAAATTCTTTATTATACCACCTGGTTAAAATATTTGTAAAAACCATTCCAGGGCGTGAAGCACAGCCGCCTTGCAAAATACTAGTTCCATAACATATTGCTGGCAATTTATGATTAGGCAAATCTACTTTTGGCATCGATAAACTAGAACCTTCATCTACCCCAATCATTAAACTTTTAACACCATCATAGAGTGGGAAAAACAACAATAATTCTTTTTCCGAATGATCCATGTTCGATATAATTTTTGATTCGGTAGATAAACTATTTGTATTTGTTCTGGCAACATTCACAAAATCCCATTTTCCATTCACCAATCGGTATAAATCAAAACTTTTTATTCCAGTTGCTGGCATATGATCCATTGTCCTATTTAAAGTTACTTCCCATTTTAAGGAGATAGAAGTAGAATTAGTTTTAAATCTCAGGTAAAGTCCAGCGGTATTCTTACCAAGTTCCCATACATCAGGTCTAACAATCGTTTTTAATGCTGCTGGAAGTCGTTCAAATACGGTTTCAGTTTCATTGGAAACTTTACCATAGAGAGGAAAATTTTTCGCATCATAATATTTGATTTGTGCTGATGCTGTTGAAAAAGTTATTATAAAAATGAATACATGTAAATATTTCATAGCTGTTTTCTTAATAAAAGACTAATTGAAAAGTTTCTAATTCCATTTGTACTATTCTAAATAGATATCACCTGATTTAGAATTAAATCATATAAATCATGAATTAAACATAACGATCTGTAAAATGATCTATCAAGAGCTAGGGTAAATTTCTAATTAGCGATATACTAAGATTAGTAGAGCATTTTTTTGATAATACAATTTAGAAAAATTTGGAAAATAATAACCAATTAGGAAGTCTTCAATATCATGTTTAGGCCGTTTAGCTGATTGTATAAATGTATCGATTTATAATCAGATTTAAAATTTGATTTAAATAAAAATACAATGCTGTAATAATATGAATTTAATTATAATACGCTTATTAGCCCCCTATTCGAGTAGATCAATTTGAAAACAAAGATTTAAGCGTATGTTACTAAAACCTTCACTTTCAAATTGCGAATCCAGTATATTAATTTGATTAATTGATATGACTATTCTTGAAAAACTGCATCTATTTTTCAAGAATAGCCATCATAAAGAAGAATGTATTAATTTGCTAAGCTAAACCTTAAGTTTTTGTCTATACTATTGAATTAATTATTCTGATTCTTGAATTTTCAAGTCGTCTAATCCAACCGTAATAGGTCCTGTACCTGCTTTGGTGAACATATAAATTCTAAAAAAGTTAAGTGCTTCCAAATTTACATGCTCACCTGATATTCGTGCATCCTTAAACTTGAGTATGATTTCATTCCAACCCTGCTTAAAATTAAAATTTTCTGCAACTATACCCCAAGTCAATTCTTGATTATCAGGCCCTCCTGAACTCGATAATTCAATTTGACCAACTTCTGAGCCAGTATCCAATATATCAGCATCAGATAGATAGAGCCACAATCGAAATTCCCCTGTATTCATAGTTAATTTAGAATTAACAGGTGCACTTGTGGCGTGATTTAATATAATTATTCCAGGATTTACGTCAGCTTTAATAGAATTAGCACCTTCTTTTTTATCCTCACTATCTAAATATGCCGCCCCCGATGCATTCCATCCTGTAAGACTTTCAGCAGCATTGAAAACGGTTGAATTAACTGCCGGAACTATAGAAATTTCAGCAAACTGTATTCTACCTCCACAGTTAGGGTTGTTTAACATGGATTTTCGAACTACATACACACCAGGAACACTAGATCCTATATCCACTGTTCCCTTTTTTCTGTCGAGAAATACCAATCCAGATGTCGATGAAAATTCCCCATCTACATCCTCACCACTATTATAAGTAGGATTTAAAATTACGTCATCACCTTGTTTAAATGGTGATCCTTCATATTGAAACTGAGAATCACAATAAGTTATTGGTTCATTTTCTTTACATGAACTGAGTGTAATTAAACTAATAACTGGTAAAGAAAGAAGAATATACCTTATGATTTTATTTTTACTATTTATCATATTACTAAAATTTTGTTTTTAACTATCAGCGTCCGAAATTTGAATAGTTACAATAGATTATTTTCCAATTACTTTGTTATATAGCTGCTCATCTTTATCGATACTTCCAATTACTTGAATTAAAGCATTTGAATTTAAGTTAGTTATTGGATCAGCTGACACATAGTTTCGCATTCTACTGTTTACAAGTGTTATTGTCAGTTTTTTATCTCCTTTTACTAACATAAAATCTTGTGATTTTGCAACATTGGTTAATGCGGGGTTATCCCCTGAAAAAGCCTCAACATTAGAAATTGCGGTATGCCCCTGACCTTCAATTATAATTGGGTGAATCACACTGACATCCTTCCCTGCATTGGCAATGATTGAACCCTGCGCGATTTGCCAATTGCGATTGAAAACATTATTTCCTTTTTTATGAATTCCAATTACCACACAATCTAAATTAAAATTGGTCAGTTGACCATATGACTCTTCTCCCAATAAGATTCCACCGTAAGATCCAAATGTAAAAACATCTATGAGTTGAGCGTTGTCGGTATGGTTTATTACATAAGCAAAAGTTTTTTTCGCTATTACCGCATCTATCACAGACTTACTATAGCCACCACCGATAAAACGTTGGTTTGCAGGGTTTACATGACAATGTAAAATCCGAGGAATATCATAGCAATAGTCTATTCGAATAAACTCTCCACTCAAAGGATATCCATATAAATGTTCAAAAATCATTGATTCACAAATGAAATTTGAGCCTGCATTAAAGTCCATGGCCAAATATTCGCCATAAAATGTTAAACAAGACAAATAGACCCCTTGCGTAGAACTCGTTTTAGAAGTCTGTATAGTTGCTGGATAAGGAATAATTGCATTCGGATTATTTAAAGTTTGCTCTGCATACCAGAATTGAATGCCTTTGATCTGAGTAGCACTTTCTACGGTAATAAAAACCTTCTTTTTATCCGTAATCTTAAAAACACTTCCTACAGGTTGTACTTTTGTAGAATGCCTCGTGCCACGTGCTGTGGGCCCGTGTACTCCTACCAATGAAACATTCTTCTTTAAAATAATTCCCCCATCAATATGATAAGGCTCATCCGAGGGTTCCACGTACAATGAAGCTCCTATATCTGATGCCCAGTCTATTGCTATTTGAAGATTTCTTGCATTTTCCTCAGGACTGTTTTCTGGTTTAACGCCAAGGTCTTGAATACTTATCAACTTACTTTTATCAGGCCCTGAAACTTGAGCAAAAATTGGTTGAATAAAAAGGATCAAAGGTATTATTGTAATAATTGTATTCTTTATTGTGTCGGTGGACCAACGACCTACAAGAGTAGCTATTAGGTTTGTCCGTACTTTTTTATAAAATATATTCATAGGTTTATGATTAATTTATTTTGAATGTTTTAATATACTTTTATTAGGTTTTTTCATTCAATACACGCGTTTAGATTCTGCATACTTTTGGGACATTCCTGTCGAACAGCTCGAATTTCTCGAAGCTTATAAATAGTATAGTCAGAAATTAGAGATATTGCATTTATAAACTCATTCCCGCACATTATCCCATGTAAATTGCAGTGAATTCCCATAGGGCTAGATTCAGGATAAAACACTTTAATTAAACCAATTCTCCAATCAGCAATCGCTTCATCACTTTTAACAATGAAAGGTTTGCTAGGTAAATGAGTCTTTTCTACAACATGTGATTTACCTAAATATGATGCAATATCACGATGATTTTTGGGATCATGAGTTAGATTGGTATTTAAAAATAAAGAATTGAAATTATCCGAAATTTTCATGCTTACCTATTTATTGTTTTAATGCATATAAAAGAAGCTACTTTTCAGGAGTATTCTGCTGAACAGATATTTCTGCTGTAAATGGAGCTTCGCATAATCGTTACCAATCTAAATTTTGTGTCAATGATTTATTTATATATATCTCACGTTGAGATATAGGGTAGAAATACATTTTGTCTTCCCATACACGTTTTTCTACTAATTTCCGACTGTAGGAGAACGTCCCATTTCCACGATTAACATCAACCCCATAGATATTGATGGTTGAATTACCAATAGTCCATCTTCTTATATCCCAAAACCTATTATCTTCAAAAGCAAGCTCAACTCGACGTTCATTTCTAAGTTTTTCTCTGAATTCCGCTTGAGTCAAATTTTCTGGAAAACCTGGCATTGATGCTCTAGCTCGAACTAAATTTACAGATTGCCGAGCGGTCATGTTTAAATCACCCTGTCCCACAGCATCTGGACCATATACTTCATTCATTGCTTCTGCATAATTCAACAATACTTCAGCAAATCGAAACACGGCCCATGTATGCCTTTGAGAAGTTGGATTGACAGGATTTAAAGAGATTCCTTCTATCAAATATTTCTTTAAATAATACCCTGTTTTAGTAGCGAGTTCTTGAGGCGGACCATTTATTCCACCGCGCCAAATTTCGAGTTCCGTATTTTTCCATTTTGAACCATTGTAGAGAATTGTTTCATAAAACCGCGGATCACGACCGACATAAGGATCTTCTGCAAGAAATCCTGACTCTGGGTCATTGATATTCATGCCAGTTTCTTTCATTTCATAAGCATCTACTAAATTTTGAGTGGGACAGGTACCTGTTCTACCTCCTTGAAATCCGACTGGAGAATTAAACACTTCAAATGAATTAGAAAAATCCTGTCTAGTTTCCAAAATTAATTCTGTCGAATTAATATTATTCACGACGTTTTTATAGGAAGCATCTAAGGAATATCGTTGCAAGTTCATGAGATCCTTTGCTGCTGTGGCAGCAGAAATCCACTTTTGCAATTCATTCGTTTTATTGTGTAATGGACTTGCAGCATATAAAAGTGTTCGTGCTTTTAAAGCTAAAGCAGCTCCTCTTGTTGCTCGACCAGTTTCCGAATTTGGTAAATCAGCATATGTCAAAGGCAATTTTGGAATAATTGCATCACATTCCGAAACAATAAAATCTACAATCTCATGATATGGAGCTCGTGTTACATTATTAGCTTCTTGTATACTTAATGGTTTAGTAATCAAAGGTACATCACCATATCTCTTGATCAATTCGAAATAAAAAAATGCTCTCAAAAACCTAGCCTCATGGGGGTAGTTGTCATATTGTTTTATCATTTCCTGATACCCATCATTGTATCTCAATTCTTCGAAACTTTGCAATGCTGCCTTTTGAAGAAATACATTTGATGAACGAATACCATTGTATAAGTAACCCCATTGATCATCTAATGGTTGCAAAGGACTCCAACTACCATCATTGAATCTCTTTATAGCAGATAAATTCCAGACATGAACCGCATCATCAGAAGCAGAAGCACGCATTGCTCCATCTATACCATTAAAATCTGTTGGTAGGTATGAATAAATCGTTGTTAAAAGTCCTTTATATAGGCTAGGATTGTTTAATAATGCTTCTTCCGCATAAAATGTTGCTTCATTATAATCCAGTGATTTTTGACAGGAATGTAAAAAAGGTATCGATAAAGAACAGACGATAAATATTTTAATAAATTTCATAAATACTTTTTTTAATTAATACTTAAAACCCAATTTGAATACCTAAACTATATGTTGAGAATGCTGGATAGGTGGTTCCTAACACTTCAGGATCTACTACTTTTATTTTATCGAAAGACAATAAATCCATACCTCTTCCTATAACTTTAAGGTTTGATAACCTTAACTTAGAGGCTATTTCATCTGGAAAGGTATAATGAAGCATGACTGATCTTAATTTCAGGTAAGATCCGTTTGCAATCCAAATACTGTTTGAACGATAGTTGTTAGCGTTATCTAAGGTTGTGAGTCTAGGTAAAGTTGCAGTCTCAGCAGTTTCCGGAGTCCAGGTATTTAACGAGTATTCAGAAATATTACTATTTCCGATTAACGGCCAAAAAACACTTCTTGCAGATAATACAACGGTTCTATTTGCTACACCTTGAAATTGCACATCCATACCAAAACCTTTATAAGTTAAACCCAAAGTAGTTGAATAATATATTTCAGGATTGACTGTATTAAATCCTATTGGTATCTCGTCATTGTTATCAATAATGTTATCATTATTCTGATCCTTGTATTTAATATCTCCTGCTTTTACAGGGGAAAATGTTTGAAGAGGGCTATTTTCAACATCCGATTGATCCTTGAAAAACCCGATTGATTCTAAACCAAACGCTTGCCCTAATGCCTTACCTGTTCTTGTCAAATAATTATATGGCTGGAAAGCCTCACCCATATTAATTAACTTATTTCGAACAAATGAAAACTGTCCATCAACATAGTATGAAAATGATTTTTTAGTTTTATGGAACTTAAGGCCAGCTTCAAAACCTTTATTTTCTACTATTCCTTCACTTAAGAATGGTTTTGTAACGCCAATTACTGAAGAAACCACACCATCGGACTCAATTAAAATATTTGATCGACGGTCATAGAAAAAATCAAAATTTAAATTAAGCACTTTCATGATAGACGCATCTACACCTAAATTGTATTTTGTGGAAGACTCATAGGTTACTATAGAGGGTAATCGCCCTTCTTGTACACCACCAGAAACATTATTATTTCCAGTAAAAAAATAAGGTGTAGCACCATGAAATTGTACTTGCGAAAGATTTTGAGGAACCAAATCACTACCGGTAATTCCCCAAGATCCTCTCAATTTTAGATCATTAACAAATTGCTTGGAAAACCATGATTCTTCAGATAATTTCCATCCTGCTGAAACTGCTGGAAAAAAACCAAATCGATCATTTTTCGGTAAAATACCCGAACCACTGTACGAAAGCGACAAATCAGCAAAGTATTTTGATTTATTCGCATAATGAACATTACCTGCAAATAATTGGCGGACATAGGAATTATTTTGTCCACTCCTAAGCATCTTATCTTGTTGGAAAACTAAGTTTGATTGTATGCGCTGATCGTGCCATTCATAATTGTATTTTAATCTTCCCTGTACGGTAGCATGTGCCCATTGATTTGCAAGATTATGGTAATAACTCAACTCAGTTTCATTACCATATTTAGAAGTCACAGGTTGTAATACTCCCCCATTATCTGTCATAGTTATAGACTGATATTCGTATTGCTTTAATTTACCTTCTGAAAACACTGCTGAATTATCATAAGCTATTGCTGCCTCAGCAATTAAGCCTGGTAATAACATATCTAATCTTTGCTCAATACTACCATCTGCAAAAAATTCTCTTGTTTGCAAATTGCGATATCCTGTGGAAGTAATTTGCGCTATAGGATTGTTAGGAAAATTTGCTGTTCCTCCCCAAATATTACTTTCAGTTTTTACAGGATATGCTGCGGATGGCGTATTGAAAACAGCATGCATAATATCATTAGCGGAAGTACCTGGTGTGTTAGTTTCTCGTAAATTACCACTTAATCCAACTTTCAATATTGTGTTTTTTGTCAAATTAACATCTACATTGGACCGGAAATTAAATTTACCATAATTAAGCTGCGTATTATATCCTTCATTCTCATCGACAGGCCCTAATAAACCATTATCTGATTGAAAATTAAGTGCAGCAAAATAGCGAGTGCTAGGGGTTTCCCCTTGAAAACTTGCTAAAAAGTTATTGGTTTTCCCTAAATCCCGAAACGCTTCATTACTCCAATTTACATTAGGATAATAATATGGTGATGTACCTTTTTGAAATGCATCCAACACTTGATGATTGTATAGCTGACCTAAACCATCATAAGATCTTGCTTGATTTATTGCTTTTGCATAACCATAGCTGTCTAAAAATTGAGGTAAACGCCTGGCCTGAGTAACGCCTTGTTCATAAGATACGGTCACTTTATCCCTATGCGCATTTCCTCGTTTACTATTCACCAATAAAACACCATTTGCCCCTCTTAAACCATAAATTGAAAGCGCCGCGGCATCTTTTAACACAGAAACACTTTCTATCTCCCCCAATGAAATGGATGATAGAGGTCTTTCATAGCCGTCAATTAATACCAAAATTGATGCATCACGAAATGTTCCTATACCCCTAATAAAAAGTCTAGGATCATTTTCCCAGCTTGTACCACCATTTTGCATTACAGATAGACCTGGAATTTTACCAAACAATGCGTTTGCTGGATTTATATTCATTCGGTTCGATAACTCTTCCGATGATACAGTACCAATAGCCGAGGTAAGTTCTGTTTTGCTCCTCGTCATTCCAAGACCTAAATCTATTACATTATTTTCTTGATTTTTATCTTTTAATGTGCTTTTGTTTAGGCTATCAAGCTCCTGCGCATTAGATGAAACTGAGATGAATAATAATGCAAAAATTACATATATTAAATTCAAATATTTTTTTGTCATAATTTGTACCTATTAGATATGATTAATAATCACAATACTTTCTACCAACCTGGATTTTGAACTAATCCATATCCTTTATTGACCTCTATAGGAGGTAAAGCACTTAAATACCACTTTGGAGACCAATTGCGTTGCCAAGCTCGTTCTGGGAGTTCAAATTTTTGATAGGTAAAACTCGCCCCATTTCTATTGATATTCATTCCATGCAGTTTTTTCTTGAAATTATCTTCCATTTTCCAACGAATAAGATCGAACCATCGAACTTCTTCAAACCCAAATTCGCAGGCCCTTTCATTCATGACTGCATCATGAAATTGTTGCTTCGTAAGGTTAGGTTTCAAATTTTGTAAACCTACTCGATTACGAACTAAATTGACACATCGATAGGCTTCAGCGGTAGGCCCATTATTAAATTGATTAATAGCCTCAGCATAGGTTAAATAGATTTCAGGAAGACGTAAATAAGGAAAATGAACTACAGATCCCATGGAGGTGGCAGAATTCCAATCTAATAAAAACTTACGCATATCATAACCTGTCCCAGCCATCATTTGCCCACTTGATTGGCGTTCTATCCCACCAATCCAAAGTTGTGCAGTACGACCTTGAAAAACATCGCCATTTGTTAGTATCGTTTCGTATAATCTTGGGTCTCTATTTACATATGGATTGTTTTCATCGTATCCTGAAGCCGGATCTGAAGTTGCTAATCCATTGGCCATTCCAAACATATCCAAATATTCCTGTGTTGGACAACCTATACCATGAATACGAGTTACCTGCATCGCAAAATAATCGTAATCACCTTCGTTACGGTGACGAACACGTGTAGATATTAAAACTTCTCCATTCCCCCTCAAGTAATATGCATTTTGAAAATCTTTACGAGGATTTCCTGTCTTCACTAGGTTATAGCCACTATTTGATTCTACCTTATTTATTAATTCTGCAGCAGCATCAGCAGCTTGCTTCCAAAGATCTTGGTTATATAAACCATGCCATGTCATCTTTTTTTCTGAAGCTTCACCCGATAAATATGGCGCATCGCTATTAAAAAGAGGACTCGCACCAAATAATAACATTCTAGCCTTTAATCCTAATGCAGCAGCTTGCGTAAAACGACCATCATCATTGTTGATATCGCTTAATACCCAAGGCAAATCAATGACAGCTTCATCAATTAATTTGATAATATTTTGCAAAGTTTCCATGCTTGTAAGTCGAGGAAAATCAAAGGTTTCATTCACGTCAATCGCATGATCAAGCCAGGGTAATCCACCAAAATGACGATACATATCTGAATAATGCATTGCAATGATCATTTTAGCTTCTGCTTTTAATCGTTTTTTAGTTACATCATTTACTTCTGGAACGCGATCGATGTTGTCTATGAAAATATAGGCCATCCGAATACCTTTCCAATTATCCTCATGCAAAAAACTATATTTAGTGCCGTTTGCTCTTTCTTCCGTCCCAGCGCTATATTGCCCAGAATAATATAGTCTGTTCACACCTCCGTCTAATCTAAAGGAATGAGTAATATCTGTAAGGCCATCTAAAATATCTGCATCCATCCCAATTCCTTTTGATGAACCATCATACAACAACCCGTACCGAAGTGTTGCATAGGCTCCTGTTAGAAATCGATTAGCATATTCTATATTTGAAAAAATTGTATCTTTCGTCACATCAACACTAGGTGGTTTTTCTAAAAATTCATTCCCTACTTTGAACTTTTCACAACTTGTTATGAACAACACGATCATTCCTAAAAAAACAATTAGACTATTATTTTTCATTGCATAAAAAATTTAACTCATTAAAAAGTTACGTTAACACCAAAATTGAAAATTCGCATCAGTGGATACTGCGCATTATCAGTCGGAACTGCTTCAGGATCAATTATTTTCAATTTATCAAAAGTCAATAGATTATACCCATTCGAGTAAATACGCAAACCAGACATTCCTAGATTTTTTAAGAATTGTGATTTTGTAGAATCGAAAGTATATCCTATTTCTACATTCTTTAATCTGATGTAGGAAGCATCTCTTAACCAATAATCACTATAGCGCATATTATTCTCTACTCCACGAAAGGTCATCCGAGGATAAGTCGCAGTAGATTGTGTTTCAGGGGTCCAGCGACCTTCAGCCATATAATCCATTAGTCCAAACCCTTGAACAGGTCCAAATGGTAATTGAAAGGATCCAGAAAATGCCCTAGATACATTTGTTGCTCCCGCCCACATGGTATGAATATCAAATCCTTTATAACTCAAATCTAATGTCATGCCCAATACATACTCGGGATAATCAGGATAACCTATGGCACGTTGGTCATCAACATTTATTTCACCATCCGCATTTAAATCTTTGAATCTTAAGTCACCTGGCTTTGCTGAATAGTTTGCATTGGGGAAAGAACTAAAATTAGCCATATCCGGCTCAGTCCAATAACCATCAAATACATAACCGAAAGGTTGATTTACACGATTACCTGTTCTTAAACGATATAGTTCATTTTGAGGTGCCTCATCCATAAATACGATCTTGTTCCGAGAAAATGACATATTTGGACTAATTTGGTAATTGAATGATCCAATATTATCTTTCCATTTTAACATCAACTCATAACCCCTATTCTCTACAATTCCAATATTAACAGCAGGTAAATTAATCGCGATTATTCCTGGAACATTTTCTCGAGTTGTTAAAATATTATCCCTATATTCTGAGAAATAATCAGCAGTAATACCTAATTTTCCATCTAACATATTTAGGTCAAGTCCAATATTAGTTTTCTTAGACTTCTCCCAGGTAACTAACTGATTTCCAACTCGACCCTCAGATGCTCCAATTTGATTTTGAGGAATATTTGTACCAAAATTATATCCACCAGAGTTTGCGGAATAACGATCTGGCAAATACAGAAATCTACTGCTTCCCATTCGATCATTTCCAACTACACCATGTGAGCCCCTAATTTTCAAATGCTCTATGAATGGTACATTTTCTTTCATAAATCGCTCCTCAGAAAGTACCCAACCTACCGATACAGCTGGAAATAAACCAAACCTTCTACCTTCAGCAAAGTTTTCTGAACCATTGTACCCTAAATTTAAATCCAACAGGTATTTAGAATCAAAATCATAGGTTAATCGTCCTACAAGACCTACATAGCCTCTAGGTATATCAACATTTGAGGATGGATAAAAACTTTTGCTTTGATTATAAAGTACTAATCCAGTTACGGTATGTTTATTAAAATTACGATTATAGTTAAAGGCACTTTCAAAATACCAATCCCTTGCTTTACCATATCCTTCCTCGTATCCCAATATACCGTCTTCACCAAGCTTACGGTAAACAATCGTTTTATCATCTGGAGTATTGGGATCTAAATCATGTAAATAACTAGCGTGATAAATAGCACGGCTAGATCTTCTAACTTTAGCATAAGTGTAACTTGAATTATACGCCCCTTTAACTTTAAACGAAAGTCCAGGAACCAAAGGGTCCAATTTCTGATTCAACATCAAATCTATGTTTAAAGGATTGGTCATATCGTTCCGAAAACCTCTTCCATAATATCCATTTAACGCATCACGTGTTTCACCCGAAATATATCGAGGATCACTTTGAATATGTTTTCCATCGACGATACCTACTCCGCGATAAGGCTGCGCAAAATAAATATTTCGCCAAATACTAAATTGGGGTTCAGAATGTAAAGGTTCATTTCGAAATTCACTACGTCCTCCAGAGGTTAAAGAAAGGGTTGTGGTATTGGTTACATCCACATCCAAATTGAGTCGATAGTTATACCTATTGTAGGAATAATTATTATTATCTGGTAAATCAAACACCTTAAATAATCCATCTTGTTTCAGATGGCCAAGAGAAACAAAATACTTAACTACGTTCGTACCACCTGAAATATTTACATTTTCTTGCATTTGAAATGAAGCAGGTTTTAAGATATAATCAACCCAATCTGTATTAGGATAAATAATAGGATCTGAATTAGTCCTAAATGCTTCAAAAGATTCTGGTGTAAACTTAAGGACTGCATTGATATCATCATTAAGCTGTGCCTCGGTATACATCAATGCATGTGTGTAACTGTCAACAAACTTTGGTAGTCGAAGAGGTTGCTGCATTCCTGAGGATGCGGAAACATTTATTTTTGCTTTCCCCAAAGCACCTCGCTTTGTCGTGACGATGATAACACCATTTGCTCCCCTTACCCCAAATACGGCTGTTGCAGAAGCATCTTTTAGCACCGATACTGATTCAATTTCATTTGGATCTAATTGAGTGAATGCTCGCTCCACTCCATCGACTAATGTGAGTGGTGCAGATGCTGCCGAAGTTAAAGAACCAATTCCTCTCAATAGAATTGTTGGATCATCACCACCTGGACGACCGGAATATTGAACAGTTGACAGTCCTGTTACTCGGCCAGCAAGTGTATTGGCTATACTTGCATTAGGAGACTTGACCAATTCCGCAGATCCTACTGAAGAGATAGCACCAGTAACTGTCAATTTTTTCTGAGTACCAAATCCCAATACAACTACTTCTTCCAATCCTGCGATATCTGCAGCCATCGTAACGTTAATTTCTAAAAGATTTTCGACAGGTATTGTCTGGGTTTGAAACCCAATACTCGAAAATTCTAAAACAATTGAAGTTACATTGGATGTATTAATTGAAAAATTTCCGTCCGTATTGGTCACTGCCAACAGCGTGGTGCCAACAACTTTTACAGTAATCCCTTCCAATGGTTTTCCTTCGCTATCGACCACTTTCCCCTTTATTGTCTTAAATACATGATTTCCGGATTTCTCAATATTTAATATTGAGAACGAAACAGGCGATATACTGGAGGAGTACCCATCTACATTTGCTATAAATGTGAATAGTAATAATGAAAATGTTTTAATTCTCATAGTTTATTGTGTAATCATTTTAATAAAAAAAATAATTTATAGGAATTTCAATATTTATGCTTTTAATTCTATCCATGGGGATAAAAGATCTATTAATTAAATTTAGAAACCATACCCAATCAATTATGCCTTAAATCCTTATTGAGTGAAGTCTAGTTATTCCATTATTTTTCCGTTACGATTTAATTCGGAGCCTCAAATATTTTCACCCAAATTACTCATCGCTAAATACTTATATGTTTATCTTCAAAAATGAATAGCAAAATTAGAAATGAGCCAATCTAGATTTTGTTATGGCATTGAAACATACCATCGTACCTCGATAATGATCATCTCCTTGAAAATAAAACTCATTAGACTTTGAAATAAATCCAATTTCGTTTAGGATATTAAATAGTTTTTGAAATGTTTTGCGTTTATAGCTGTGGGGATTTTTAGATTTATTAATCTTTGCAATTGGGTTGACATAACCTACAATTTTAGTAGACTTCATCTTTTTGCTTTTGACATTTAAAATGGCAAAAAAACTTAATATGACAACATATATTTTTTCCATTTTTTCAGGTAATGGTTGGTTTATTTAATTGGTTGCTGTTAGCTTACAACAAATATAAAAACAATTCTTGTATATACAAGATAAATATAAATAATTATACTTATCCCATACATTATTTAATATAAATTATTATAATTCAACATTATAAGTGTTAAATATATTACACAAAAAATAATAGATATGTATAGACAAGATTAATGATGATAATTATATAATCGGTAAATATTGTATATATTAGTATTAAATAATCTGCTAAAAAAAGAAATACAGAAATTTTCTAAAACGAAGATAGCACCGAATTAAAGAGTAGTCAAATGTGTAGTGCATCGCTATAATTATGAAATTTTGGGGATTAAATTAATCTATCCTATAAAAATATTAAACTTATCCATAAAGCATTGAAATATTAAGTTCCTATTTTACAGCATAAGCAGGATAGTATTTAATATTTAGTGTAAAAAAATATACGCTTGTATATACAAGTTTAGTTTTTTTATTATATTTGAATCATTAACCATAAACCTATAAATCACACACTTAACATTTTTATTTAAAAATATTAGGTCGCAATGAACAAACACTAACATGAATTCTCACGATTATTCTAAAAAATTAAGATTTCATTATTTCTATCAATGATATTTTTTGTCCTTCCATTGGAATGGTAATGGGCAAATTGGAATAATTTATTTAAAACCTTTATTGACCATTATTAAAATAAATAGAATCTGATCATATATAAGAAAAGTCCAGTTGTAAATTATTAAACCAAATATTAAATGAGAAATTTTATAATAGGAATATTCCTATGCCTTACCTTATTTGCTTGCAGCAAAAATGATGAAGTAGTGCAGAATCAATCTTCTTCTAGTGGAATCAAAAGTATTCGCGAGTTTAATGTATTGCCTAGCAATAATGCAGAAACCAATCGAATTAACCTGCAAAATGCCATAGATTGGGCATCCGTATATGGTGCTTCATTATATGTAGAACCTTCGGACGAACCCTACGCGATCAATGGAGGAATTATCTTAAAGAAAAATGTATCATTGATTGGCGCTAATGCTGCTACACCAAGAGGTACAAAAAACCCTATTAAAAATGCTCCTGTCGGTAGTGTTTTTAAAATTACTGATAAAGAAAATGCATTTATTACAGTAGAATCGGCAACGCAAATAAAAGGAATTCAGTTTTGGTATGCAGAGCAAGAGCTTATAGATCCAACAAAAATAATTGAATATCCTGCTACTATTCAAGTTAGTAAGACCTCACATACAGAAGGTGTGACATTGTCAAATTTGACATTCTATGGAGAGTATATATCCATGGATTTCGCCGCAAGTGCGCAATTTCCTTGCGAACTCCTAATTTTCGAACATTGTTACGGTTATCCATTAAGTGGACAATTTATTAAAATTGACTATTGCTATGATATTCCTAGAATACTACATTGCCATGTAAATCCAGCAATCAACAGAAGTTTTGGGCCGACTATATTAGCGCCAATTATTGATGCAGTAATAGAAAAAGAAACTTTTGCATATAATATCAACCATACAGATAATGCGCAATTAATAGATGTTTTTAGTTTCGGAACATTTGGAGGTGCACTTCTAGGTGAAGACAGTTATGGTCAACTTACCAACTTCAATTTTGATTGTGTTAAAGTTGGAATTCATAAAAAAGGTTCCAATTCGACTAATCGTAACTGGCAAGTGTCTCAAGGTTCCATTATCTCTAATGCGGGGACTGATGTAAGTCAATTGCATCCATTTATTATAGAGGGTAAAGGCCATATTGCAATTACAAATGTCGAAGCTTTCTCTGGAAACAATCCTGCCCTTACTAATACGGGTATATCCCAAGATTTTATGCTTGTGAGAGGTAATGATCTATTATCAATTTCCATATTCGGTTCAAGAATGCGCAACTATCAATCTGATAATCCTATCACTATCGAAAATACAGCTGCTACCATACAGGCTATTGCTTGTATAGATAAGGAAGAGTTAATGTTTAACCTCTCTATTCAAGGGGTGAAAGGCGAACCAAATACACCACCAAATTCATCTACTGTACAAGTGATGGATTTCTGTGAAGACATCACAGATTGGCATGGAAATGTAATCTCTTTAGATAATAGTGATTTTAAAGAGGGTAATGCTTCAATTGCATCTGAAGGAGGTAACATCGTGATTTTTCAAAAAAAATACAATACAACATTTGACACAAAAGTAACTAAACAAACAGGAATTATGTCCTTTTGGCTTTATGTTTCAGATGTAAGTAAATTTGTAGATTCACAAGGGAATGGATCTATTGAAATTACGAGTTCTGGTGGTGCAGATGTTAATGAATATGCATGGAATATCGATGGTCAGATGAATCTTCAAAATGGATGGAATAAAGTGGTTTTGAGGTTAAGCAATGCCTTAACCACGAATGGCGATGCAGATTTAACTGAATTAAATTTTATACGGGTTTTTAAACAATTAAGTGCTCCTATTGTTATGAAAATTGATCACATAAGATTTTCAGAAGACATTAATGCCCTGTAATTTTTTATTCCCAATTTTTTAATCTTTCGAATACAATTTTGACATGAATTAGTATTCGATCAAAAAAAGGATTAATAAAATTTTAAATGTAAACCGAAAAGCTCAATCTTTTGATTGAGCTTTTCGGTTTACATTTAAATTGAGTGCCATTTAAGATTATACAATATATTTTTAAATACTGTTGGATTAACAAAACTTGGATTTATTTACATTAGTTTTTCTCCATTTATTAGTGTGCTAGAAAATGCTCAGGGCCAAAAAACATCTGCTATATTATGATTTATTATAAAACATGATTGTCAATAGGTGTAGATATAATTCTTAAAAAACAATTCCTAATCAGACACGTCAATGAATTACCTAAAGATTGATTTTAACCAAGTTACTAAGACATTTAGAATTATTCCCCTCAGCAAGAGCTTTGAGATTTAATGAAGAAAAAACAAAGAAAATAGCCTCAAAATGATTCAATCTAGATGCCTAAAATCAAAATTCTCCCCCTTAAAATAGTATATAAACATTCCTAAAACACCAACAGCAAATTCCTTCCAGATAACTATTAATTTTAATTCAATAGCATACCCTTTGATAGCAAGCATTCACCTCTAGAAGAAAAGAAACATTCTTAATCATAGCAATAGGAAATACCGATAAATCATTTTTCACCGAGGAAAAATGATATAGAATAACTTCTAGATTTTAGTCCTATTCATTCTGATTTCCAACAAGTATAAATTTTCACGAAGGATAAAAATAGCCAAGCTAATAGCATTGATATTCAACAATATATTACATAAGCGGATATTGTAGTTAATTGCTTACATCATTATTACAATGAATTTATAATATTTGTATCTCAATAATTAATCTAAAAATAAAATGTATTTTAAATGTATTTTGGATCCTATCGGTGACAATGGAAGAAAAGTTTTACAATTTACTTTAGGTAATATCTATGAAGGTCTAAAAGATACGCTTGATGGGAGTTATATAATTAAAGATGACCATGGAAATTTTGAAAAATTCCAATTTCCATTTATTATGTTTAAAGTAAAACAAAATCCACACAAGGTAATTAGAAAACACAAAATTTTTGGAACAATCCCTAAATCTGAAGGAATTAAATCAAATCATTATTTTACGAAACAAGTATTTTAAAATAAGGAATATCTACAGCTATCTTTTATCCTTATTTTCATCGGTATACATAATAATAGCTTATTATAAAATATCCTTCTAATAAATACAAGTTTGCTTTATCATGGAAAATAGAATTAATTTTTGGACTTCTCTTATTTCATTGTTTAATCACAAAACCGACAACTATTGATTAGGTAAAAAAATGAATGTTTTATCAATCTTAATACTTAATGGTTCTTTGCAATGACTTATATCGCATTTGTGCTATTAGACCTTATCTACTGTTAAGCAACGAATCAAGATAATCAGTATACCTTACCTATTAAACTCAACTTAGGGAAGTATAAAAATCTTTCTATTTAAATAGCCGACAATACGCATTTATTTAAAACAAGGTTTTTAGCTTATTCAAATTTCCTAAGATCTCCTTTACCACCATATATCGTTTGTAAAGAAAAAGCCTTCATTTTAGGTGAAAATCCGATCTGACCCGATGGCTCTTTAAAATATCCAAAATGAATTTCCCCTTTTCCTCCCCACGCTAATGCGCCAGTACATTCAAAAAGTCTAAAAGCAGTAACATTTTTTACAAAAAACAAATCAGTTTTTATAAAATTAAATACATCCTTCATCAATTTAATTTGATGTATTTCCGATGGTTCATCCCCATAGTCAGTGAAACCAATCTCGGTAAAGAAAACAGGTTTATGCCCATCACCATATTTTTTAGCAACATCATAAATGGCTTTGTTAGCTTGCATCCAAGCCTGATCAACTTTCCCCAAAACGGCGTAAGGATGCCATGCTAAGATTTCAAAATAATCATCAGATTTATTTGACTTGATCGCTCCTAGTGGATAATTATTGGAATGAATACCTTCATAAAGTAACTCCATAAAATCAGCCAATTCATTTGATTCCAAACCTTTTCTTCCTGGACTTAAACCTGGCATTACTGTTACGGCTCTTGGATTTCCTTTTTTAATACCTTTAGAAGCATAAAACATATAATTCAGAATATGTGCTATTTTATCTTGCTTTGTAAATACTCCCCCATTTTCACTTCCAAAACCTCCAGAATATCCATTCGGATAAAAAAAGAAATCTTCATTCAATTCATTACCCATTTCCCAATAGGAAATTTCAGGGAATAAGGCACTGATTTTTTCCCAGGTATTACTAACTTGAATTAACCATCCTTGATAATTTGGATCCAATAGCTGGGGAACAGCGTAGATGCCCTTTGGACTAAATCCGCTATTCGTTGGGAAAATCATGCACATGCCTATAATGTGATTAACACCTGCCTGATTTAATTTTTTGATGGCACTTTTATGATATTGAATTAAATCAGCATCAAACTCAGAAGAATTATCAAACACTTCCTTAAACATCATTCGAAAACTTCGAACACCTAACAATTCCATAAGACCTACCGCCGTATCTAAATTGAACCCAGTCACTTGAAATTTGCTTTTTGTCCCATCCCTTTCCCATAATGGTTCAACTATACCATAGAGCATATCATTTGGTATAGAGGCTATATCCTTTGGAACTTGAAATGCTGTTTTCCTTTCTTGTGCTAAACTGACGTTAAATACAGCTAATAAAGCCATCAAAATGATTTTCCTCATGCTATAACCCCTTTTCTTTTATCAAAAACAATCGACCTTCTCCAGCAGTTAAATAGGTATTAAACGCATTCTTGTCATCAACCTTCATGCTAGTATAAACTAGTTTTTGATTTTTAATTTCTAATGCAGTAATGTTAGGAACTGCTTCAGATTGAATTTTGATTCTAAAATTCTTTGGAACCGTTAATGACTTATTAACTAACATAATGTATTGTTCTCCATTCGCACGCAGAAATTTTGAAACCAATAAATCATCCGTATGGCTTAGCGGCTGGAATATAAAATGAGCTGGCAGTTTTTGAATCGCAATTGCCGAATCAAGCCCTGAATGATAAACTTCGATAGCATTGGATTCGTATAGAATATTTCCAATTTGTTTCACTTCTTCATTCAGATTTTTAAAAGGTTCATAGAGGTCTGTTTTTCTTCCAAATGGATCAATAATAGCATCTGTAAAAATTTCTTTTCCTGCATTTGTAGGTGTCCAGTAAGTAAACCATACAGGTCTTTTAATACCATAAGCCAACGCTGAATACATATTAAATCGAAGTTCACTTTCACTTGGTCGTTTATAAGCATCGATGATGCCTACCGATTGAAGATAAGCCGAAGTTTTTACTTGATACTTCAATCCAACTCTTCGTATTATTTCTAAGTTCTCATAATAGGTAGGTCGAATTCTTCCGTTCACCATAAATGGGTATTGATCAAACGTCAAATATTTCAATCTCTCAGCCCCCACAAGATTAACCCACCTTTCGACATGATTCTTTTCATAATTGGGAATTACAAAATTTGGAAATAAATTAACATGAGGAATGTGTACAGAATCCAATGCAATCAATTTCTTATATATTTTTGAGGCCCAATCAAATTCTGTCGAGTCAGGTTCATCTTTGATGTAATACCCTGCTAATGATTTATGGTTTTTATAGGCGTTCACCGCATCCTCGATTTCTTCATCCGTTCCAAAAATTCTAGGGTCTGCTACAGTAACTCGAAAACCATATTTTTCAGCTAATTCCAAAAGCTTAAGATTATGCATTTCACTGAACATACGGGCATTTTTAACATTTTCCACAAAGTCTACATTCGCTTCACCTATCCATTGATATTGTTCTTCATTCGTAAACTCCCATACAGGAGGCCAAAATATGCCAATAGAAAATTGATCAATAGCATTATTTACTTGTTTTACTGCTATATTGTTTGAATGCATTCGACAAGAGGAAATAAGGAGTACAGGCATACAAAAAGCTAAAATTATGATAGAATGTATTTTCATCGTTTTTAGTGTTTTAAAATGGATTTCAATGTTCACATAGCAGTTCTAAACGGAGAGGCTGGTAAATCACTTTCATTATATAAATTACAATTGGGATTTGCAGACCAGCCATAACGCACATATTTTGGATTTGCAACTTCCGCGGAGTATACCCTTACTTGATGCCCTACAATTTCTGCCTTCGCAGGCTTGAAGTTTCCATCTTCTCCTGCAATGGTAAAGCCATTTAATTCATTTCCTAGAACCTTTAACCCTTTTTCAGCATAATAAAAGGACAATAAAATAGCATCCCCTTTTATTTGCATGGATTTATAGATTGGACCAGAGAATGAAGAGCTTGAATCTTGGTATGCTACAAATTGAGCACTTTTGTACAATCGTTCCCCGACTGTTTTTTTATTTTTAGGATGAATATCCAAGGCATCCCCTACATCTATAGCCACTGCCATACCTGTATTTGGTTGAGCGAGTGTATTTCTTTGAGCCTCCCGTAATATGGCCCAACTTTCATCAGCCTTAGCCAATTCGTTTCCTTCAAAGTTTGCAAGCTGGACATATAAAAACGGAAAATAACCTTGTTTCCACCTCACTCTCCAATCGTTTATTAGCATAGGAAATAAAAAATTATAATCTTGAGGTTTCCAAGTATTTGCTTCCCCTTGATACCAAATTACTCCCTTCATGGAATAGGGGATTAATGGAGCTATCATCGCATTAAATAAAACGGAGGGATTATTTCTTTCGATGGGTAAGTTAGGATACTTCGGTTCTATGTCAGGATTACACAGCCATTTTTCCTTAAATTCATACCTTTTTTTTCCTGAATTTAAATAAATACTATTTGCTTCAAGTCCTAATACTCCATTGGCCCAAATACTTCGTATTCGGATTGCTATACTATTTCTTCCAGATTTTATAATCTCCTTAGGAAGGACCACGAATTTATTGGTATGAACATCTGGGTATTCCACCTTTTCCCCATTAAGATACAATTCAAATTCCCCCGTCAGTTGCGTAAGGTAAAGCTTTACTGGACTATTTTTTTCTTGTATATCTATATAATTTCTGAACCATAAATAACAACCTGGTATATAAACTTCAGTTTGATTTCCAAACATGGAAGTAGCTGTCAATGGAAAATCAACCTGACTCCATTCCTTATCGTCGTAATTAGATTTTTGCACGCCTAATTCCTGTCCCTTCCTAGATTTTTCAAAATCATCCACCTTACTTAGATAGGATTCATACAAAGTGCTAACATTTATATTAGTCGCTTTTGCCATGACTTCAGGTAGATTTTCTCGTGAATGCATTGCCTCAAATCCAGTCCAGGTCTCAATCGAAGTACCTCCCCAAGCAGCCTGTATTATACCTACTGCCACACCTTGATGTTTATTCAAGTCCTTGGCAAAATAATAAGCAACAGCAGAGAATCCAGGCGAATTCTCCGTATTACTCAAAACCCATTTACCCTTTACCTCCTTAGCTTCTTCACTTGACATTCCATGCTGTACTTGAAAAAATCGAATGTTGGAATTTTCAGATTGAGAAATTTCAGTTTCTGCATGGGTTGAACTGGCCAAATCAAACTCCATATTCGATTGTCCAGAAGCGATCCAAACTTCCCCAACCATCACATCACTTAATCGTATCGAAGTATCATTATCTTTTATTTCCATCTCATAAGGACCACCTGCAGGCAATGCAGGAAGGTAAGTAAACCACCTTCCTGTTGAATCTACATGAATTTGTTGTTGATGACCTGCAAAATTGATTATTACTGTATTATTTACAGTTGTTGTACCCCAAATTGCAATAGGTTTCGTTTGTTGAAAAACCATACTATTCGAAAAAATATCAGGCAATTTTAACTGAGCCCATGCAATTGTAGGTACCATAAACGCAAACCATACGAACAATATTTTATGCATTATTAGTTGTAATTAGGGTTTTCTTCCAAATTGGTATTTTGTTGAGTTCTAGCTTTTGTAATGGGTAAATAATAATGATGAGGCTCAAAAATAGCCGAAACGTTTGGACCTCCATCCGCATTCTCCAACACTTGTAACTCCAGTTTTTTAGTTGCAAAATCCAAGGTATATCGTAAACCAGTTTCACGTTTCGTCAACACATCGGTTGCCGAGCGCCATCTTCTTAAATCCCAATAACGGGAACCCTCAAAAGCTAACTCTACCTTACGTTCTTTTTGAATCAGGTCAAAAGTAATATTTGTCCGAGCTTTTACACCAGCGCGATCACGAAGTTGATTGATAACAGTCAAAGCCTCCCCTGACTTACCTAGTTTAAATGCACTTTCTGCATGATTTAATAAGACCTCCGCAAAACGAAAAACAATCCAATCTTGACTAGAAGCAAAGTCGGCAGACATGTTATTTTTACTTTCATCCAAGTATTTCAATACCCCAAAACTGGTATATGGACCTAGCTTTTGACCTTGTAGGCCAATATGGGGTGTACCTTGATAAGCCCCATTCTGATCTGCCAGATATTGCCCATTTACTTTTAATGATTTATGCCAATCAATCGTCGAGCCTTGCCAAGGGGTACCATAGGTATAGACAGAAGCAAAGAACCTTGGCTCCATTTTCCCCCATAGCTCATCCAATGTCCAGAGTTTACTAGTTAATGTCGGAGTTGTTAAATCAGGAATAGAACCATCGGCATGCTCAAAAGTTGAAGCTATAAAGGATAGATAAACCATATTCTGATTACCATTGTACCAAGCATTAGGCAATGGTCCCTGGATAAAGTCATACCGCCAACCATTTCCTCCTGAGCCAATCATATCTTTATCATTATGTTGCACCACAAAAATGGCTTCCTGATTTCCTTTTACCAAAAATATATCGCGAAAGTTTTTCGTTTTATCCGGATTCGCATTGTATAACTTATGAACACCATCTTGAATAATTTGAGCAGAAGCTTCATAACTTTTCGTATAATAATTTGTAGCCTCATTAGCTGGAATTCCTAATAAGCCACCCAATTGAATACTTCCATGTTCTGCAATACTTGCAGCATAAAGTGCTGCCCTACTCAGTAAGGTTAATGCAGCATATTTTGATGCTCTACCCTGCTGATTAGTGGGGGGCAAATCTTCTGAAGCCTCCTCCATCTCTTGGATAACAAAATCATACAACTCCTTTTCACTATTTCTTTTCGGATAAAGCTCTTCTTGCGGATCAGAAATTAATTGAACTTTTGTAATCAATGGCACACCACCATACCTTCGGACCATTGAAAAGTAATTGTATGCTCTCAAAAAACGGGCTTCAGCAACCAAAGTTGTTTTTAAATCGTCTGCGATTGAAGATTTTGGAACTTGCGCAATAAACTCATTTAATTGACGAATGATCACATAAGAATTCTCCCACCATTCCAACAAACCTCCATTTATTGTAATTCCACTATTCCGGTATACCGCCCAGTTTGGATACATTCCCCAAGTAGCTTCGTCCGTCAAATTCGTAATTAATGTCGCACCTACTTGACCTTCTATGGTCCATCCTACACCAGGACGAATACCAACATATTTTTCTGGAGTTTCATTTTCCAGCACACTCATCATACTGTAACTTCCTGCCAAATGGGCTAATACCGCATTTTTATCATTCCATACGATTGTTTCTGAAATTCGATCCAAAGGTTGACGATCCAAAACATCTTTACTACATCCTGTCAGGAATAATAAACCAATCAAATGGTATATATATAACTTTTTCATCATATTCAAATTAAAAGGAAACATTAAAACCAAGCATAATTGTTTTTTGCTGTGGATAATAAGAATTAGTCGGTTGACCATCTTGTATAGCATATGGTGATTCTGGGTCCAACATAAACTTGCCTAACTTACTGATCGTAAACAAATTGGTTCCACCAACAAATACTCTAGCTTGTTGCATATTTATCGAACTCAATAAGGTCTTAGGCAAATTGTAACCCAAAGTGAAAGATCGAAGCCTGAAATAATCTGATTTAATAAAATTTCGATCTGACAAGAATCCATTCGTTCCTGCCCCACCTAGACGAGGTATTAAAGCGTCCGAATTGTTTCCTGCTTCGGTCCATCTGTTATCAAAAAATGTTTGCGTATAAGATGTCAAAGAAACTCTTTTATAAAACCCGAATGCCCCTTGAAATGACGCTGTTAAATCAAAATCTTTATAATTTAAACCAATGTTAAGCCCAGTAATAAAATTTGGTATTTGTCCACGTCCTATTTCCAGCATATCTTTCCAATCCAATTCTCCATCGTTATTCGTATCCACATACCTGACATCCCCCAGTTTGAGCGTTGGATTACCCGGGTATTTGAAAGTTAGATTGTCAATTTGGTCTTGACTGGTAAATAAGCCGTCGGAAATGTAGCCTACTGTTCTATCCACCCAATTTCCAGATAGTTTATAAATCCTTTTGGAATCTTCATCAGTGTATTCAATCTCTTCTACATCATCCCATTTCGCACGTTGATAGGAAATATTAGCACTTATATCCCATCTAAAATCATCCCGGTTACCCATGGTCCCCAATTTAAACTCCATTCCTCTATTGGTTTGGCTATTTAAATTCTCCAATGGTAATTCAGCCCCAAAACTGGATGGAAGACTCACCGTTTTCTTTGCTGGAATCCCGGCTCTATTCCGATAAAAGACATCAAACTCTCCATAAATTGCCTTATTTAAAAATGCAAAATCCAATCCCAAATTATAGTTTGTTATTCTTTCCCATGATAATTCTGGATTAGCCATGCCTAATGAAGTAATTCCCAATATAGGCGTTCCATCAAATAATACGGGCATTAAAGTAGGACCATAACCCGCCAAATATTGAAAATCACCTATGCCATCATAGCCTGATGAACCATAACTTGCTCTCAATTTCAGATCACTTAGCCATGTCCATGGTTTCAAAAATTCTTCCTCAATAAGTCGCCAACCTAAGGATAAACTAGGAAAGTATCCCCATCTCGATGCAGGTGGAAATTTCGCAGATGCATCTGCTCGAAAAATGAGCTCTGCTAAATACTTCTCGCTATAATTATAATTGACCCTACCCACGTAACTTTTCCTTCCCATCTGGCTTGCAGAACCATTATTACTTACCGTATTACTACTCCCTGCAAACATTTGATCCAACGTTGGGAAAGTGAAATCTGTCCTACCTGCATTGATAAAATCATAATCTGTACTTATGATCTCATGCAATAGTAAAGCGCTTAAATCATGTTTATCATTAAAATTTCGTTTATAATTTAAGGAGAATTGACCTGTTAATGTTCTGAAAACTGACTTTTGTTGAAACAATGGTGAATTGGAATTGAATTGGGACACTAATTCATAGGTTTCCGTATCTACATTATAATTGTACATATCTACAGGTCTACCATAAGATTTCAAGTTATCATTCACTTGTATATAGTTTCCAAATGCTTTAGCAGATAAACCTTCAATACCTTTAAAGCCATATTCAATGTAAGCCGTATTGCTTAAGTTTTGAGTATTATTATTGTTGTAGCCCCCTAATTCCATATCGGATTGCACTAATGCACCTCCTGTAGGAGAGCCCGAAAAAGGAACTTTAGAAGGGTCAGGGAAACTGGCTGGATACATAGGCTTATTATTATATAAGTCAGCAAATAAATAACCTCCCCCATTTTGTGGTCTATGAGTCGACTTAATAACATCGACGATATTCGAAATGGTAATACCAAAGCTCAAATTGTCTAAAATTTGTGCGTCTACATTCACTTGTAAATTGTACCGATTATAATTGCCCCCATTTTTTTTCCATAAGGATCCTTGATTTTGCGTACCTAAAAAGCCATAGTATTTAATTTTTTCAGAACCGCCTCGAACGGAAAGATTATAATTATGCATTTCCGCCCATTCTTTCATAATTATATCTTGCCAGTTGGTATTATAAAACCCTGGTTCTGAAGCAGCATAGTATTTTGCTATTTGGTCCTTCGTATAAGGTACAGCATTTTCAGGCTGACCCGACTGAAGATAAGACTCGGAAACCAAGGTTGTATAATCTCCTGAGGATAGCATTTCTTGAAAATAAGTTGGCTTTTGCAAGGTCGAATTTCCGTTTACCTGAATTACTGGTTTTCCAACATTTCCACGTTTGGTAGTAACTAAAATAACCCCATTTCCTGCTCGAGAACCGTAAATTGAAGCAGCACCATCTTTTAAAATCGATATACTTTCAATTTGACTTGCATCAATGTTATTAAATGATGATTCAACCCCATCCACGATAACTAATGCTCCACCAAAACCCCGAATACTTAATCCTGCAGCATCGCGACCAGGTTGCCCTGATGACTGCATCGCAATTAATCCAGGTAGTTTACCTACTAATGCATTCGAAACTGAGGAAACTGGAACTTTAGATAATTGCTCCGAATTAAGGGTAGCAATAGAACCTGTAACTTTGTTTTTATTTTGAACCCCATAACCGACTACTACAATTTCTTCCAAATCATCAGTAGATTCAGCTAGAATAATATTTTTAAAATTTTCATCTTTAGAAATACTGACTTCCAAACTTGTATAGCCTACCGAAGAAATTAACAGCTGAACTGTTGCTGAAGGAAGTGTCAAACTGAATTGTCCAACTTGATTCGATTGCGTACTAAGCTCACTATCTTTTAATTGAACCGTAGCATTTGCGATTGGGATTCCCGAACTACTTTCAATTTTCCCATTGAATATTCTTTGAGCATGTGCTTTTTGAAAAATAAGCAGAAGACAAATGAAAATCAACAAATACCGGCCAAGCCAAGCCTTTCTGTTCTCTTGCGATTCCCAAATGCGAAGCATTTTTAATTTAATCATATCCTATAAGTTTTGGTTAAATAACTAGTATAATATTATGTTTATGTCCTTACGAAATCCTAGAGAATTCAATGAATACAAAAGGCCAGTCTTACTTTGAAATCATCCAATCTTGCTATTGTATTCTCAAACAATCAATTACGAATATGCCACTATTTGTCAACCCAAAAACAGTAAAAATCCCATTGCATATCCAACCTTTCAAACTCATTCTAAAAAAATCTACCATGATCTAACTCCAAGCAAATTTTTTAATTTTAAAGAGTAAAACTATGATTCCATCACCTCTTGTAGATTTTTGGAAATCCATGGTTTGTGCTTCAGGAAAAAATTACGAGCATTGCATTCAAATTGAATAGCATCGATTGCTGGCAAATGCTCGAAAGTATTTAATTATTGATTAATCAAGTATAATCTAATTTTATGTTTTAGAATAGTACACAGTTTACCATAACCTGTACTATATTAACATAAACAGCAGAACTACGTAAAAACTTCAATAATAGATTTTTTTAAAAAAATAAATTGGAAAGCTGTAATTCCAATACAACAATTAAAACAAGCATCAATTATTTAAAAACAGCATTTATTAAAGTCCTATTTCAAAAATTTAAAACCTCCAAATAGCATGAAATTCTTTCAATTACTGCTTAACTATTAACATCTTAGATAAATCACTACAATTAATAATTAATAGCAGCAATCCGCTATTCAATTCATAAATCACACCATTTCTTTTCTAGCTTTGACACCATTATTCAATAAGTTATGGAGTTCAGAAATGATATTCAAGGATTAAGAGCTTTAGCTTTTATCAGTGTTTTTATCTTCCATTTAAATCCAAATTGGTTGCCCGGTGGTTTTATCGGGGTGGATTTGTTTTTTGTTATCAGTGGTTATTTAATCACCGCAATTATTCTAACAAAAATTGATAAAAATAAATTTAATTCCATCGATTTTTACCTCGGCAGAATCAAAAGAATTGGTCCTGCCTATTACATGTTACTTTTGGCTGTTTTAATCGCTGGATATATCCTATTTTTACCTGTTGACCTACTCACGTTAAGAAAATCAGTTGTTTCAGCTATGCTATTTTGTTCCAATTTTTATCTAGGAAATAGTGATTCCTATTTCGGCGCAAAATTAGCAGAAAATCCATTGCTTCATACCTGGTCTTTAGCAGTTGAAATGCAGTTTTACTTTCTTCTTCCCATTGTTTTAATCTTTATAAAAAGAAAATATCTCGCTTTCATTATGGCCAGTATTATTCTTGTAATTACAGGGTATTATCAATATCAAATATCACAACATACGATATCCACGGCCACCTATTTCTCGGTATGGGCAAGAGTTCCTGAATTTTTAATCGGATCGCTTTTCACCCTTGTCTTACCGAAGGGGATTAAAAACAACAAAGTACATCTCCCCATTGCTATTCTAGGGTTATTTATTTTATTAGTCAGCTTAGCTATTATTCACGAAAACACCTTTTCGCCAGGTGTTATTGCTTTGTTTCCTTGTGTAGGTATCGCTTTCATATTAATTTCAAATGAAAATCTGATCACCAAATTCCTTGCTACAAAACCGATGACATTCATAGGTACCCTATCCTATTCATTGTACTTATGGCATTGGCCAGTTATGGCCTTGATTAGGTATAAAAACGGAACTTACGAGGGTTATGTTTTTAATAATAAAGACATGATTCTAATCACCGTGCTGACATTTGTGTTAGGATGGTTATCATATACCTTTATTGAAAAAACATTCAGGCAATGGTCCAATAAAAAGGTGATCAGTATATTAAGTGTACTCGTTATTCCTATGGCCATAATTAGTTATTTCTTCTTAACGCCCAAATACAAAAAAGGAATTCCAGACGAATACAGTCGCGCCACATTTTCTATAGGGTCACACAACAACCTTCAAGTCGACACCTTAGGTTCAAAATCCGATAGACATCCAAAAATTCTTCTCATTGGAGATAGTCACGCCAATGTTATCAAACCAACTTTAGATTATGTAGGTAGGAATAATGAATTTTCATTCAAAACAATGACCGATGATAGCTTTCCAGCTATTAACGGAATTGATACGAAAGAAATTAAAAACGTAGATATGATTTATTACGATAATTCAAGGAAACAAGTTGATAAAACCTATGAACTAATTAATGAATCGAATGTAATTATCATCGCTACTAACGGCTTGGATGAATACCCAAGTTTCTCAAATGCTATCTCCAAATTAGCTCAGGAATTAAAGCCTAATCAACGAATTATTCTAGTTAACACATTTCCTATTATTAATCGAAATCCCGTCCGCGTAACCCAATCCATTCTTAAAAAAGGAAATCCTAAATTTCAAGTCGTAGATAGAACGCTTTATAAAAGCCGACTAAATGCCTTGCTTTCTCAACATGCAAACATTTCAGTTTTAGATCTTTCCCAAAGTAAAATATTCAAGGACATTCCCTATTTAAAAGACACATTAATTTATTACGATGATAAACATATAAATGTCAAAGGTTCTGTAGAACTAGGCAGAGATTTAGAAAAGCAAATTAATAGCTGTATCCAAAATGCATTAGAAAAAGTAAATAATCCGTAAAAAAACAAGTAATTGAACGAAGCAGGAAGTTAAAATTCTAAATTAAATATTCAGTCGTTTGTTCGGCAGGCAGGGAAATGGAAAATATGGATCCTTCATTTAATTTACTTTGAATACTGATGCTGCCATTATTCCTTTCGATCAAATCTTTACAAAGTAATAATCCAAAGCCTGTTCCAGGTTCATTATTTGTCCCTACAGAATTACCTGTACGAACCTTAAATAAATGCAATTGATCATTGTCTTTTATACCAATCCCATAATCTTTAATATGAACAGTTAAATTGGCGTTCAAAAAGGTTAAATATATATCAATTTGACTTGAAGAATAGCTGAATTTTATAGCATTTGTAATTACATTTCGAAACACGATTAATAACTGTTCTCTATTTCCAAGCACTAAATATTCTTTTGAAATATTTAAATTCAAGTTTATTTCTTTTTTTGAGATTTGATTCTGTAATTGATTGATAACATCTTCCAGCAAGTAAAATATATTGATGTTCGACGTTTTATTTGAAATGCCCTGCATACTGCTCCCTCCCCATTGCAAAACATCATCTAAGACCTGATTTTGGTTTTGTATATCTTGATAGATTTCATTAATGAATTGAATGGAATCCTGATTATTTAATACACGTTCTCGCAAACCATATACGAGGCTCTCCATATTCGCAAAAGGAGCTTTAACATCATGTGCAATAATTGAAAAAACCTTTTCTTTATCGGCATTGATTACTTTCAATTCCTCGTTTTGTTTTTCGATTTCTTTAGAGTTTCGATAGATAATTAGCAAAAAATAATTTACTGCAAATACGATAAAACCGAGTGCCGTCATCATATTGTAAACGGTTCTAATTTTAGGAACATTAGCGCCTAGGGAAAATTCATCCCGTAATAAAATAGTAGCTCCAATCGAAATCGCTACTAAAATTCCAAAAATTAGATGAATGATTTTTTGATCATACAATAACATTGAACAAATCAAAATGCTTAGCAGGAAATATTCTCCTCCATTTTTGTATAAAATTGCCCCCGCTAAATAAAAAATAAAATTACTAATCAGAAGAACGGCTTTTCCTGAATGAAATTTCCGTTGATATTGAAGTATCAATACAGCTACCCCACACATGGTATTACATACATTAATAAATGCCAACAAAAATCTTCCCTCATTAATATTAAAAAAAGCAAAAACTATAGTCGGTATGATACACATGATCGCTATGAAATTTACCATTTCCATTCTTTTCAATTCCAGGTATGGCATATCCGATTTCGTTTTGGAATCAAACGTTAAATTCCAAAAATTTTGAAAATAGTTCATAGTTTAGATTTCAGAGCGCAAAAATAAGAATTACTTCAATCTACTAAGTAATTATTATGTAAACATCATTTTAAAATACAAAATAAGCTTGATATCCAATTTTTAATTCATGAATAGATGTAATTACATCTATTTTTTTTCACGTATCTGCTAAATTCAGTCAATTAATTATTCAAAATTTCTAAACAAATGTTATACTTTTCACACATCTTTATCAAAATTCAAAAAATCTTTATAATTACTTAAAATCAATACTGAATTATGGGATTTTTTATCCTTTCTTATTTGGATTAATGAATTTCCTGTATTATTATTGTATTCATAAAATTTCGCTTAATAAATAAGTTTTGTGTTTAAATCATTGTAAGCCCAACAATAAACTAACTGATATACCTATTATTTTAACTTGATTTTTAGACTACTGATATCCAATTTCTAAGTACATATTGGAAAAAGAATGGAGCAGGAGTTTAATAAAGTAAAATTAAAATTCATGGATGGCTTAAAATAGATTTTATCATACCAATAGTTAATTTTATATTTGAAAGCATGTCTGAACATCTATTCATTTTTTTGGATAGTATAGATGTATTTCTACCAGAAACAAATACGAAAGAGTGTCATTAATTTTAAATAACAACAGACCAACTGTACGACTAAGGGCTTTTCGAGCTATTGACGATCCAGATACGTGCAAAAGGTTTATTAAAGGACATGAACATGTTCTCACTTCCATAGGTGTCAAAAAAGTAACTTCCTCAAAAGATGACTGGATGTACAATCCAGCGGCCTTTGTTCTAATTGTTGAATCATTGGATGGTTCTTCTGTTTATGGAGGAGCACGCATCCATGTGGCAGGAGGAACACAACCATTACCTATTGAAGAGGCAACAGGATTGATGGATCCAAAAATATTAGATTTAGTTTGGTCATTTGCGCAAGATGGTACCGGTGAAGGCTGTGGACTATGGAATTCTCGAGAAATTGCTGGATATGGAATTGGAAGTATTTTCCTAACCCGTGCAGCTATTGCAATTGCCCCTAAAATAGGCCTAAATTCCCTTTTTGCACTCTGTGCACCTTACACTATCAACCTGACTAAAGCAGTAGGATACAGACAAGAAACGGGAGTTGGAAACAATGGAACATTTTATTATCCAAAATTAGATCTATTAGCAACTACCATGATTTTAGATGATGTCATTAACCTACCCTTGGCATCCGAAGAAGATAGACAAGCTATTCTAGATTTAAGAGCTATGAGCGTGGGTGCTAGGATTGAAACACTACGAAATAAAGAAATTGAAATTCATTATGATTTAGGACTTAATAATCTAAACAATTGGAATCTTCAAGAGATCGTTAAGATGGCCAACGGTCCAAGAAATATCACTATTGAAAATAACCCGGAGAATATTATGATTTTATAAGAAAAACGCCCCATGTCTTCTACAATTACAAGCTTTTATCGTACGATTATTTATCAAATGAATAATCCAATACATGTGTTAGAATTGGATAAATTCAAAATTGATAATCCTAACTTGCTCATCATAGATTACTTGGAGAGGCAGGTTATCGATTTATATAAATGCCGATTTCCTCAAGACATTTCCTTACAAAATTACCCGATTTTCTATCAGGAATATGTACAAGATCAACCATTAGAAAAACTGGGGTCTTGGGTTTACTACCCTTGGAAAAACGCCTTAATACATTTGCTTCCTGAAACAGATTTTATTGAAGTTCGAACAAATCGTAATCAACTTAAATTAGAACCGGAAGAACAAGCCCTATTGTCCACTAAAACAATTGGTATCATTGGACTATCCATTGGACAATCAATTGCAGTGACTATCGCGATGGAAAGAATTGGTGGTACTTTAAAATTGGCGGATTTTGACAGCTTGGATTTAAGTAATCTCAATCGTCTACGGTCCTCAGTATTCAATCTGGGAGAAAACAAAGCTATTTTAGCTGCAAGAGAAATAGCTGAAATAGACCCTTATATCAACGTAGAAGTTTACGATAAAGGCCTCACATCGGAAACTATAGCTCAGTTTTTTAATGGAAATCAACCCTTAGATTTACTCATTGAAGTATGTGATGGCTTCGAAATGAAAGTGCAAAGTAGATTACATGCTCGCCAATATGGTATTCCCGTGATTATGGAAACAAATGATCGGTGCATGTTGGACATTGAAAGATTCGACTTAGAACCTGAACGCCCCCTTTTCCATGGATTAATTGACGATACTCAACTTGATACGATGGATTCTTGGTCTCCACAACAAAAAATGGAAGTCCTATTTAAAATAGTAAACTTCCAAGAACTGTCATTAGGCATGAAAAAATCATTGCCTGAAATTGGAAAAACACTAAAATCTTGGCCTCAATTAGCATCTGAAGTCATGTTAGGAGCTGGAGTAACTTCATGGGCAGCTCGAAAATTATTATTAAATCAACCCATTATTTCTGGCAGGCATTATATTGATCTAGAAAATCAAATTATTAAATCCAATAGTTAAAAGCAAACATGAAACATATCTACTGCTTAATATTGGTTTATTTAATAACTTCGACAGCTTTATTTGCACAATTACCGAAGGAAAAAGTCGTTAAGTTTAACGGAGATTCTCAGTTTTACATTGGCAAAAATTTGCAAATATTTACTGATGAATCTGCTAAAATGACTTTTGAAGAGGTCAAAAATCAACCAAATTTATTTACCTACAGTAATATTGACGTTCCTAATTTAGGAATTGATGGCAAAACTCATTGGGTAAAGTTCGATTTGGAAAAATCTAGTTATGCAGGAAATATGTTTGTGATCCTATCTCTTCCAAACATTGATCAAGTTTCCTATTATGCTGTTCATCATGATCAAATTGATAGTGTAAAATATACTGTTGCTGATGCAATCAACGATAGACAATTCAATCATCAATTTTATTTATACGAACTAAAGTTTCACGAAGGTGAACGGGTTACCTGTTATTTTAAATTGAATAATCGAACCCAATTAACCGTACCCATTTCTATCACTAGTACCTTAGGGTTATTTTGGTTTTTACAAAAGGAAGATATATTATCAGCGATTTACTTTGGTTTGATGTTATCCCTTATTTTCTATAATGGGTTCATATATATTTCCACAAGAGATAAAAATTACGCGAGCTATGTAAATTACATATTTTGGGTAATGTTTGCGCAATTGACCATACTAGGTCTATTTGAGCGTGTTTTCCAATTTAATAATGAATGGCTTACTTCTCGGCTGCTCACTTTTTCTGGGGCAATGTCTGGAATCGCTACGATTGTTTTTGTGAAAACATTTTTACAAACAGCAACAAGTGCTAAAAGGTTCAATAAATTACTCAATATATTCTTAATTGGTTACCTAATAGCAATTATCTTATTGGTTTTAGGCTATATTTCCTATTCCTATAAACTCGTGAATATCGTGGCTGGTGGCGGAGCTATAGTTGTCCTTATTTTAGCATTCAACCTATCCAAAACAAGCTATAACCAATCCAAATTATTCTTATTTGCGTGGTATATATTCATGATCAGTGTACTGATTTTTGTGCTTAAAGATTACCAGGTTTTACCCAACAACCTATTAACCAATAGAGCTATCCAAATCGGTTCAATCATTGAAGCGCTCTTACTATCTTTTGCACTTGCTGATAAAATCAACAATTACAGGAAAGAAGTAATGGAATTGCAAGTTCGTGAATTAGCTATATCGCAGGAAAATGAACGATTGATTAAAGAACAGAATATTAGCCTCGAACGAAAAGTTGAAGAAAGAACCTTAGATTTACAAGAGTCCAATAATTCCCTAAATCTAACCTTAGCAAACTTAAGAGAAACGCAATCACAATTGGTTGAATCAGAAAAAATGGCTTCTTTAGGACAGCTTACCGCTGGGGTTGCACATGAAATAAATAACCCTATTAATTTCGTTACTGCTAGCATATCTCCATTAAAAAGAGATATCCAAGTCATTTGGGATGTCATGGATCAATTGGAAGAAATTGCCCTCGACGAGAAACTTGACCGTAATGAAAAACTAAAGCAAATCAATCATAGTAAAGATGACAATGAAATAGATTACCTCAAGGAAGAAATAAATTTCTTACTAAAAGGTGTTCAAGAAGGGGCTGAAAGAACGGCTGAAATTGTACGTAGTTTAAGGATTTTTTCTAGAGTAGATGAAGATACTTTAAAATACGCCAACATCAATGAAGGTGTGGAATCAACCTTAGTCATTCTTAACACGATGCTAAGAGAAAAAATCATTGTCGAACGGCATTATCAAGAGCTACCTGATATCGAGTGTTATCCAGGAAAATTAAATCAGGTTTTCATGAATATACTTACCAATGCAATCTATGCGGTAACCAAAAAATTTGATGAAAATACAGGTGGTAAAATTGAAATTATCACGAATCATATCCAAGAAAATAATACGATAGAGATTAAGATAACCGATAATGGTATAGGTATTCCTGTTGATTTACAAAAAAGAATATTTGAGCCATTTTTCACTACAAAAGACGTAGGTGAAGGCACCGGTCTAGGGATGTCTATCGCCTTTAAAACGATTGAAAGACATGAAGGCAAAATCATGTTGGATTCTACGGTAGGATTAGGAACTACATTTACAATTATCCTCCCTACCCAACAAAACTTACAACACAATTAACAGGTTATAAAGCTAACTGACATTTATCTCATGGAAAAAGATATTGAAATATTGTACATTGATGATGAAAAAAATAATCTAATAGCGTTCAAAGCCATGCTTCGTAGACGCTATACCGTGCATATTGCTAGCAATACGATTGAGGCTGTTAATATTTTATTAACTCACCTAGACATTCGCATGATTTTCTGTGATCAAAGAATGGAAGGGGAACAAGGGGTAGATTTCTTTGAACGTATAAAAAAAGAATTTCCGCGCCCGGTGAGAATTTTACTGACGGCATTGCCAGATCCAGAAATAGTCTTGGATGCTATAAACCGTGGTAACGTGTTTAGGTTTATGCGAAAACCATGGGATGAAGCAGACATGTTATCTTGTATCGAAGAGGCTAATCGCTATTATTTGACGCATTCCTTATTAGATCTTAAGAACCGTGAACTTGTAAAAGCATACGAGGAATTAGACAAATTTGCCTATAGTGTTAGTCATGACTTGAAAGATCCTTTATCTGGAATTGTAGGAGCTATCAAAATTGCCATGGATTTTGATCGTGTAGAACAATTTCATGAAATCCTAGAATTGATGAGGAAATCTGTTGTCCGATTAGAAGAATATATCGACAACTTAGGCGAATATTATTTAGTAAGACGTGGTGATTTAAATCTTTCAATAATCGATTTTGAAATCATTTTTGAAAATTTAATAGACTTCTACAATGTTTTCCTAAAAAGTAGAGGGGTGACTATCAACACATTCGCCGATCAATCTTATCCATTCATTTGCGATAAATCCATCATCGAACTTATTTTACATAACCTTATTTCCAACGCTATTAAATACCAGAAAAAGGAAGAATTTCATAAAACGATCAATGTAACAGTCAACACTGAACCCAATCAAGTGGTTATTATTGTGGAAGATAATGGAATTGGTATTCCGAGAGAAAGTCAAGATGTCATTTTCAACTTATTTCATCGAGCTAGTGATCAAGCGGAAGGAATGGGATTTGGACTCTACAATGTTAAAAATGCAGTTCAAAAATTGAATGGAGAAATTATACTGACCTCCAAGGAAGGAAAAGGCTCAACTTTCAAAGTGATTATTCCTTCCAAGGGATAATCCTATTTGAAAGCATTCATTTAGGATAATAATTTTTGACGTAATAAAAATTCAAACTGTTCATTTGAAAGTTCTAACCTAGAGTTTTGTTCTATGATTTCCTTCTTATTCAGGTATATTTCATAAGCCTTTTCGATGATATCATCAATTTCTTTTTCACTCCAAGGCTTATTTAAATAATAAAAGATTTTACCCTTATTTACGGCCTCTACTACAGCAGTCATATCGGTATATCCAGTTAACAGGATACGCATCGGATTTGGATGAGACTCAATCACTTTCTCTAAAAATTCCACGCCTGTCATTCCAGGCATGCGCTGATCTGTAATAATAATTTGGATATCATTATTACGGATAATGTCCATAGCATCATTTCCATTAATAGCCGTGAAAACCTTATATTTTAATCGAAAGGTCGCCTTAAAAGAATACAAATTGTTTTCTTCATCGTCTACATATAAAACATTGATCTTTGATTTTGATTCCATTTTATTACCCCTTATTAATACAAAAATAACAATTATTTGCTATAGTTGTTAATATATCAACAGTAGGAAATGTACAAATTTATCCTACCATCCCAAGCAACACTTCGAATTTTCGTTTATTAACATGATTTTAATTGAGATAATTCAAATTTTTGAAATGCTATCTATTTTAAAGATATGGTTAATAAATTGTTTTAAAATTCTACTAAAAAAAAAGATTAAAATCACATCTTTAAATATTCACTAAACATATATTAACTAAAAAACCTCCAAGCAAACCTTTTTTTATTAATTACTAGCTAGTAAGAAAAATACTAATTTTAAATTATAAAAATAAATTTAGAATATAGCTTTTGTCCATGGTGACCTAAGCTTATTTAATTGGACTTGCAGGTAATGGCTGTTTAAAGTTGGGTTGATTTTCTAACAACTTTAATAGCTTTTGAAAATTAATATTATCCTTATTGGCTATATTTTTATACTCCAACAAATCCTCTCCATATTCATAAAATTCATAAGTGGGTGCTAGTTTGGCATTTTGAATATTGCGCCATTCAATAAGGCGAAATCGATCTGTCCGAATAGCTCTTCCCATCCACCCATTTCGAGGATAACAATGGTAAGCATAATCAACTTGATGCTTCTTATTTAATAGTAATTTTCTTAGGCTATTTCCATCAAACGGCAATACATGGTTCTTTGGCATTTCTAAGCCAGCCATTTCTATCAAGGTTGGATAAAGATCTACCGTCTCTACAATACTTGTACTGGCATGGTTGCTTAATGTTTTTTTAGGATAGGATATGATTAATGGAATTCGATTTGCAAGTTCATAATTGACATGTTTAGTCCACATCCCCATATCACCTAAAAGATAGCCATGATCACCCCAAAGGACCACAATGGTGTTTTCCGCCAATCCAGCATCCTTCAACTTGCCTAGCACCTTCCCTATTTGAGCATCCACATAACTTACTCCTGCATAATAACCATGAATTAACTTCCTTTTCAACTGATCAGGATAGCGCTGCCCTTCTTTATAGTTCGGGATATCTTGATATTGTTCTATTTCTCCAAATTTTTTAATAGCCATATCCGGTGCGCCCATGGGATGTTCTTCTGTTCCTGGCAAGGGCAACTCATTTTCTTGATACAAATCCCAGTATTTCTTTGGTACAGAAAATGGTAAATGAGGCCTTGCAAATCCTACTGCTAAGAAAAAAGGGGTATCCTCGTTTTTCAACGAGTCCAATACCTTTACTGCTTTGCCTGCTACTCGACCATCTCCATACGCCTCATCTTCCACATCTGGAGATTCCCAAGCTAAACCTTTAACCTGTTTCAATGCATACTCCCAACTTTCATTTTCAAATAAAGCTTCTTCGATGGTAGTTTCAGATTTAGACTTATCCATACTTAAATATTCCACAATTTTTTCATGAAAATGTGGAACGGACCAGGATATCGTGTCATTATAGGTATGGTGTCCTATATGAAAAACTTTTCCTATAGCTTGTGAATGATACCCTTGATTTTTAAATGCTTGAGGCATTGTGACCACATCAGGGTAAAATTGCCGAAAATTCCGACCAAAATCATATAATCCTGTTGAAGTAGATCGACTTCCTAAAAGTAAACTATTTCTCGAAGCAACACATACGGCTTGATTAGAATAGGCTCGATCAAATCGAACGCCTTCTTTGATTAATTGATCCATATGTGGCGTATGTGCATAGGTATCTCCATACCCATGTATAGCGGGCTTTAAATCATCAACTAGGATAAATAATACATTCGGACGTTTCTGTTTTTGCTGTGCAGAAATAGAATTCGCTTGCGTTAATATCGATAGGAATACAAAACAGATCTTAATTAGTTTAATCATCAATTTTTAAAAATTATAGGCAGCTGTATGTTTTAAAGGATATAAATCACCTAGTTAAGGATATTACATGCAGGAGTTTCAAATTTACCCTTTCTTTTATTCTTCAAAATACGTGATATTCAATTAATTTACAATATATACGTACATTTAACTATGTGTTATCATATCGGCGCACCAAATAAAGCAAGCCTCAAAACAAAATTTCCTAAAAAGGAGATTAAATACCAAGCGGAAGAACTGTTTCATGTTTCAGGATTTACCCGACCCATTCTTCCTGTCACATTAAACCAACATGCGGAACTGATTCAAGAAGCTCGTTGGAAATTAATTCCATATTGGATTAAAACAGAACAGGAAGCAAGTAAATATGCCAATACGTTAAATGCGGAAGCTGAATCTATATTTGATAAAGCATCTTACAAACCTTACATCGAAAAGCAACGCGGTTTACTCTACGTGACTGGCTTTTTCGAACCGCATCGTGTCCCAGGCAAAAAAGAAACAGAGAACTATTTTATCTATGCCCCAAAACAAGATTTACTTACCCTAGGAATTGTTTACAGCGACTGGACAGATCAAAGCACAGGTGAGCATTACCCAACCTTTTCCATCATTACTACGGCAGCAAATCCCTTATTGGAAGAAATACATAATGAAAAGAAACGCATGCCATTGATTATTGCTGAAAAAGACAGAGATGCATGGCTTTTTGCTGAAGGTAGATCAGCTATTGAAAAACTCATGATTCCCTATGCCAATGAGTTAATGAGCCATCAAACCATTAGAGTTACCGCTAGCAGAAGTGAGGACAGCAATAATCCAATCGCTCAAAAGCTTTGGACCGACAATAACCGTTCACTTTTTGATTAAATATCAGCCTAAATCAAGATGTCTCAGCTTGGTTAGGATGTAAGACTTAAAAATATGTGGTAAAATTATTTTAGGGATAGCATATTACTCTTTGGGTTGAACCTATTTATTTAATAACATGAAAATCAGCAAGCTATTTAACATCTATAAACCAACTTATTTTGCCGATTCCATCTGTTATATTTCAGCCATTCCAAGGAATGGCAAGTAAAGAATAACACATTAATAGTTAAGATAATATTTTCCAGCTGTTTTATTTCCGTTTAAATGAATTTAAAAAAAACGTAAAAAAAGGATTAGCTCATCGAAACTTTGTCGCATCAGAAACTAAACTATTTCTTTTTAAAAGTAAAATAGACCGCCAATAGAAACCTTTACATGTCCCCAGCCATAGTCTTCGAGAAAACAAGTATCAAAGAGATGACATGAAAAATAATACACGAATTCAATAACAAAAAGGGCTAATGAATGATCATTAGCCCCCTCCTGCTTTCGCACTTTAATTGCTATAAATTCAGTCGTTCCAACATTTTAATTCTTACATCGGTTTGGTGATTTATTAACCGGTCATAATCAGAAGCTTTATCAAAAACCTTTATGGTCACGACAAATAATTCAATGGATAGGAAGAAGAAAAAGAACAAAAGATACACCAGAAGCCCAATCTTTGAACTTGTAATTACCTCATGCAAAATATTCAGCTCATCAATAAATCCCGATGATTTTCGAAGTTCCTTTTCTTTATTTGCTTTTATAGAATCTAAAGAACCTAATGTTTTAAATTTTTGCCCATTCAGGATATTGACTTGTTCATGTATTTGTTCCAGTTCCCGTTTTTTAGGATTTTCATTCACCATTTTATTGGTGGAGTTGACACTGTTGATTCTATTACCTTCATTATCGCGTGTCACGGAAGTATTGGTAAAGGAAGTTACGATCACTGGATTTTTTTGCAATTCTTCGGAAAGCTTTTGTGATCGCTGTTCCAATAGAAAAATGCTACTGTCCATATTTCTCACCTGTTCATCAACCTCAGCTTCTGAAATTTTTATAGCGACTTTTACCCGATCTTCCATTATTTGGGTTTTACGTAATTCGATATCGTCCTTAAAAATGATTTGGTCGATAATAAAGGACCCCAATATAGCCATCACAATCGCCAAAGCTACTCGAAATGTAACAGACCACTTATTAACTTTAGTAGATAGAATAATTATACGTTCAATTTGAATAACCACAAATGCCGCTATAATGGAGGCTATCAAACCACCCCATACACCCACATGTAAATAATTGGTCGCAAAAGAATAAGCTATAAAGATCCAAACTAGGACAATCAACAAAATTGCAGAGGTAAATTTTTTGACGGCCTTTGCACTAAGTTCACAAGAAAGTTGTACCAGATAATAATTGTATCCTGTAAGTAAGCAACCAAATCTAAGCCATAGATTTTTCTTCATATTAAAACTCTTTAGAAAGTAAAGTCCGTTGTGTAATGGAAGCCAATCCTTTGGTAAATCCCCGATTATAAGCTAGGATGGCCCGTTCAAAAAGCCCGGAATCCGTTTTGAGGGATTCCTCGATAAGGATAACTTTATGGATGTGATTCTCGAGGTCTTCCTTTTTAGAACGAAGCTCTTCCACCAAATCGATCAATCCAGACCTTTTTCTAGAATTAATATGAAATTCAAGTTCTTTTAGGAAAGAGTCGTGATAGGTCTTCACTTTTGAAATAATAATCTCGAGGTCAAATTTGATCAATCGTAGATTATCTTCCTTATATTTTTCATCAGGACTGGTGAGCGCATCATTGAACCCTTTCGATTCAAAATCCGATTGCAGATACGAAAAAATAGCATTTATGCCCGTAAAAGAATTAACAGGGCTTGTCATATCCTGATTGACTTCTTTTTCGACAAATATATCTTCTGGAATTGGAGGCAGATAGCCATTGATAAGTGCATCTTCCGTCGAGCTTCCGTTCTGCTTTTTCTTAAAAAAGTTAAATAGACTCATTGGGTTATATGTATTTGGTTGGTATTTTATATTTTCGGTGCCCTCTTTTATGACATGAGGCACAAAGGGTGATCAATAACTCATTGGGATAGTCCCATGGTTCTTTAAAACAGTTCAACCGATTGATAAAATGGTATTGTCGATGATGGACTTGAAGAACTTGGACGTTTTGGCAAATAACGCATCGATTCTTATCACGAACTAAAATTGCTTGTCGCTTTTGCCTCCACCTAATATCAAAAAGTGAAGCACCATAGGTACCATGTGTTTCTGGAGCTTTCATGAAACGAGGATTAATAATTTGTTTGTTAATAGTTAGTGAATCTAAAGTAAGAAGAGTCCACTAATTATTCATGAACTTGCCATATAATTCAATTCCAAATCCCGAATAATTTATTTTTTGTAGCGAATTAATTATCATTTGGAGATGCTGTAGTGACTGCAGCATGGCAAAGGTTAAATTTCCCTCAGGATGAGCACATAAGCCGTTAAAATATTAAGCTGCTCAGCTTTGGAAAAATACCATTTATATTCGAAAAACTGTTTGTGGATTTCTTGTTAGTGACGCTGCATCAATACCATTCACATCCTTATCACTATAACCTGCTTGGGATCTACATTTAATTACAGCTATTGAACAAGCGTTCAAAGGAACTAGCGCATGATTGAAATGATTAAATAATTTTTTCAAAAACAGCGTAATTGCTGGATCAGCTGGTTTGGGAACCTGTACAAACATAAACCCAACCATTGAAGCAAGCGAAATTAGGTTATTTGCACGAAGGATTAAAAAGCTATTAAAGTTCCTGCGATTACACGCATACCATCCGGTTTAGTCATATAGTAAACGACTAATGCCCTGTTTTTATCGATTACTACCGGCCATGAATACCCAACGTCGGTTCCAGGACCATTATCGTCCCGTAAAATAATCTCTTCAGCACTTGCAAAATCGGTACATTCGGCATTGAGAATTCTTGCACGAATGCCACAAGGGTTTTGTCGATAGCCATAGGTTAAAAGCACCCGTTGATCTGGTAAACGTACTGCAGCTAATGGATGTCCATAAAAACCCATAGTTTTCCAAGTAAAAGTCTTTCCTCCATCTGTTGAGCGTGCTATACAGGCTTGCGTTTCTTTATTCTCTGTTCTAATAAAAGCAACAATATCACCCTTAGGGGTTTCATAAACAGATGCTTCATTAAAAACAATTTTCGGATCAGAAGCAACTACCGCAGAATAAGTCCAGGTCAATCCTTTATCATCAGAATACAATAAATGGTTGGATGTTTTAGTTAATGGATAATCATCCATGGCTGCAACTACCCAAAATATCCTGCCAGTTTTACTTTCAAATAAAGCTCCACGATTGTATGCGGGCATGGGGTTCCCTAAGGCATTGAAATAAATACCATCTTTTACTTGGGGTGGATAAATCGGATCAGACCAGGTCTTCCCTTCATCAAAAGAACGTACCAGGTAGCCACCCATTGCAACGAATCCTCCCTGACTATATACTGGCTTCTTCAATTTTTCTATGGCTTCACTTTTCACAGGTGCCCAACCATAGCTTGTACATAGCAAGGTTCCATCCCTCAATCGCAATAAACAGGGATCTTGAGAACCTCCAAATGGATATGCATAAATCGTTTCTGGATTTTTTCCCCAATGTTCTCCATCTGTTGAACGAAGCATTACTAAATAACTATTTGGATCCGTATGTGTATTGTAGTTTTCTCCCAAAGCTGTGCGGTTTGGAGCTCTTCTGAATGCTACAAGAAATTCATTCTTTGTTTTTACAATAGAAGGAAATGCAACATAAAATTGAGGGTCTTCATAAATCAAGATATCCTTAATTTTTTTGACTGCCGCATACCCTAAATCATTTTCATTCTTTTTATGCTGCGCAGATAAATTTAGCACGGAAACAACAAAAAGTAATAGCATGAGCTGATGTTTTAGCATAGGTCTTTCGATAGGTTAAGTATTTAACAAAAAGCTAGTTCATTAACTAATATACTTAACATTTTTAGTATAAGAAACTATTAAGTCCGCTAAAAAGAGAAGAGGTACATTAAAATGCACCTCTTACATTAATACTCCGGAGAGGAGACGCTACTTAATAAAAACAATTTTGATCATTGATTTTAAAATATTAATTGGGGATAATATTATCTATAGAACTCAATATTCGTTGAATATAGGTCATCCTTTTTTCAGTGGTTTCCAGCGAAATATTCAGAAATTCAGAAATTTCCTCATGCTTAAATCCGGCTATATACAACATAAAAGTCTGATACAATTCCTCAGAAAACTCTTTTAAAGGAATACTATAATTATCTAATTGATCATTTTTCATGTATTTTTAGATTATTGGTAAAAAAATTAAATCCGTTTATCAGAATAACAATGCCTACAGGAAATCAAATAAATCCTTAAAATGGATCCATAAGATTAGGGGCTGAATCTAGTTGAATTAAGGCTCGATCTACTCCAGCAACTACTCAAATTCCTATAACCAGAATTAGTGGTTTCAAATTTTCAATAAAAAGTAAATCTTAACTCCGTTTTTATAATTATAAAACTTCTATTAATCCAATTAAACCAGCTCACTGTAACCATCAGTCTCCCGTTTAAAAACATCATGACGCTTTCCATAAAAACTTATTGAAAAACATATTAAGAAGAAGAAAATTAATAGTTAGTGTGAAAATTTTTAGAATGAAATTTTAGAAAGGTTTGTTACTAAATAAAATCTATTAACAACCAAACCAACATTTCTAATACCACATTTTCTCCTCCTCAATAGTCCCAGTACCATCCCAACTTTCCATAATTGGATTATAGTCTGTTTCAATTACAATAGATCCAGCAGAAATATTATCTTCCATCTCTACAACAAACAAAGTAATTACTGGCTTTTCATAAGCTTTTTTCTCCACTTTAACTTCCAATATTTCATTTTGTACATCGATCTCTTGAATTGTCATGACAAATTTTTTTAATTACAATTTAACTATTATATATTTTATTAATTAAATATTATTGCAAATATTCAATAGATAAATCAAAAACAAAATGACGTAAATCACTTTATGTAATTTTTCATTATAAATACATTTTTTATCTTATAATTTCATATAAAGTTGCATAAACAAATTAAAACATAACTTATTCAAAACAATAAAGATACAAGCAACAATAGCACTTCAATTTTTAATTTTATTGAATTAAAATAAATTCATAGGAATTATTTTATTTACATAAATACATTTTAAAAAATGAATAATTAAAATTTTAAATATGATTTAAATCATTTTTTTATCAATCACAACCTAGGATATTTGTATCATAAAAAAAAACTATTGCTTAATAAAAACAAGTAATAGCATATATTTTTTGTTAAAATTTAATCACACTACAATTTTTATTAAAATGAGTATTTTTACTAAAAGAACAGGTTATTTACTACTATTCGTTATTCCAACATTCTTTTTTTTGGCCTGTAAAAAAGATTTATCCCTGATTAAATCTACAGAAATACAAATTTCCATGTTGGGTACAGAACTAACTTCGGAAGATTTAAAAAGGAGCTCAATCCGGCCAAATAGTTTATCAGCGAATCAAGGAGTTGAGATTCCGATCGGCGATAACCAATACATTCAAGCTGAACTTATCCAAGAAACCTCTAATAAATCATTAAATAGAGCAGCCATCGTCAACAGTACAAATGGATTAACGATTACACCACTTAAAAAAGGTGTAAAATATCGAGTTGTGATCTACCAAAAAAATGGAACCTACCTGATGCAGGATGTATTCACGGTAGGAAGCGAGATTTTGAATCCCGCAATCAAATTAACTGTTGGGCTTGAATATACCTTCATAGTCTATTCTTTTGGCAATACCACAGATCCTGGACCTGCTCCCACTAGCTCATTAAGTACTTCAACGATCTCATCCTACAATAGTACCATAAATGGTTGGTTGCATTTTTCTAAGAATATGATAATCAATGAAAACAATAATGTTCTTCCCATCGTATTGAAGAATAAATTCAGCCAAATAAAAGTAAACATCAATAGTGCAGAAATTGGTAATATCTCTGCCATCAATAGTTTTATATCGAATCATAGAAACTCCATATACTCCGTAAAACTGATGGATGGTTCTTTTACAATCATAGATGTAAATAATAATGCTAATATTACCTTTGCGGAACTAGACAAACCTATTATCGAAAGTGCCTTAAGATATGTCTGCACCAAAAGCACAGAAGACAATGTTTACTCCATCAATTCCATCACGATTGATGGCGTTACAAAATCAAATATACATGTGTCGGGTTTTAAATTATTACCAGGCTATAAATACATCCTAAACCTCACTTTTAAAGGAACTGGAGGAATAGAAGTGGGTAATGTAATTTGGGCAACCGGCAACTTAACCTATCAAAATGGAATATATTACAATAGAAAGTATCCAGAAGAAACAGGGTTTAACTATGGATATACAGATTATTGGAATTTTGCATCACATGAACCCGAGCTTCTTCCGGCGATGAATATATCTCATCCCGATCCAACCAGCCCCAAAATTGAATACCCTATTGCAGATCCTTGCAAAAAAATCTCTGGTGGAAAATGGCGTATGCCAACTCTTCGAGATTTTGAATTGTTAGGTGCACCAATCATCGTTGATGCCAGTGGCAATGTAGGGCATTTCACTGGAATTCAAGCAAATGGTCTAGGAAACTCCGCAACAGGCACAAAAAACAATGCAGGATATATCTATTTCAATGGGAAAAATGAAGTTGGCGCAGCGGCTAACAAATTGAAATTTTTTGCAGGAGGAGGACTTCGAGGACTCGTTTTTAATAATATCCCTGTATCGATAATCCCGAACAGCGAGGGAGGAAACGTGACTGTACGAAATTTTGATGCCGTATATTTGGCTAGTGATAGTCAAAACCCAAGTCCTTCCACAGGTAGAGATGGAATACCTTTGGAATTGAAAGATTATGTATTCGCTCCACCAACATTTTTAGCGTTGAATGAAAATTCGGATAAACGATTTAATTTCTTATCCCATCGAACCGTTTATTTGGATGGAGTGACTTCTGATGTTAGACCTCGTCGAGACCATCGTTATCCGATACGCTGTGTTAAAGATAAATTGTAATAGTTTCTGGTTGATTGTAATAAAAAGTTGCCCTCGTTGGGGCAACTTTTTTTTTGCATAAGGTATTTAAAGATAGTATTAATCGATCATCAATCTAATTTAGTCATCTTTACATTCGAGATATAAACATTACCCTCGTTATTTTCATTTTCTAAGGCTAGATAAAAATATTTTCTAGTCATTGGATCAATCATTTCGGTATCTAAAATTTTATAATTGTTCACATAAGCATGCATGCGATTTCCCGAAATCATCAGTTTTACTTTCATGATATCATTAATGAAATAGGACATGTTTGCCTCTATTTCACTCTTCTTTTTAGGTTCTACTTCTGCGCTATTAAATTCAAAGCGATTAAATCGGTAGGAAGCGTTTACATTGACTGGATTTTGGTTAGCTAAAAAGTAATGCTCTCCAACCCCTTTATTGTAGTCAAACCCAAAATTCAATTGGATTTTATCGTTACTCTCTGCTAATGCTAATACATCAAACTCTAAAGTGAAATTCTCTGGAATACGAAATAAATCCTTGATTTTATAAGTGTTAAAGTGGAACATCTGTAACCATTTCCCATCAAATCCTTCCACTTCCTTTACAGATCCGGTACCATTGGAAGTCCAATGCGAACCCATTTTACCAACCGCATCCTTCGAAAAATCATCAAAGAAAATAACCTCAGTCCCGCTTACGAAGTCATTCGGTAATGCTGCAATATTTTTAAATGGACCTTGCTGCCTATTCTTGCTATTTTCTGCTTGCTCAGTGCTTGGATTACTGCGTTCTACCTTTTCCGAACCAACTTTGTCTATGCTTCGATCAATAACTTCTTCCGCCTTTTTCTCTAGTTTTTTGCCTATATTTTTTAAAATTTGAGCTTCTGAATTTGAACTTATCAGGCAACCCAATACCATGCTTAAAAGAGCAACTCGCTTGTTTTTCATAATAAATTAGTTCTTAGTGTGAATATCCAAAAATAGGAATATTAAAATAAAAGCACATTAAGTTTCTATCAAATTAAATATTATTGTTTAGTCCCTTCAAAACTATAAGAAATTTCAAGCTCAAGTTGTTTAGAAGTTATTACTGAAATGGATTTGGATAAACCATCGTAATGAAATAATCCTTCTGGAGATATACTCAACGAAGCTATATCAATGGGATCCACATTAAAATAATCTCCTACTTCTACCGTAAATATTTTCGTAGTTATATTGGAATAAGGTTGTCCTACCTTTGCTTTCACACTTAACTTTTGATCTCCTACTTGACTAACTTCTAGTATAGCATCATAATAATCTTGAGAACCAACTTCTAAAACACCTTTATAAATGCCAACCGCATCTTCTACTTTACCTTTTTTTTCAGCAGGTTCACTTTCTTCTTTACTACAGGAATAACTGAAGCTAATTAAACCCAACAGACAAAGAAATAAGGAGATTTTTTTTAATGATTTCAAACTTTCCATTCGTTTTATTTTGAATTAATATTGACAAATATCCAGTTTATAATTATTCGACACAATCACCACTTACCATGATATTTTTCTAATGGTATACTATGATTTTTAATAAAGTTTCATGATAACATATAATAATTAACATATTTGCACAAATCACCCCTATGAAAATAAAACTTATGCTCTTATTGGGCATGCTAAGTCTATATCATCCTTTTGTAATTGGGCAATCCTTGATTCCTTTAGACGAGGAAAATTACGCCATTCAACTAACCAAGTCCAATTCAACCGAATTAGATTCCGAAATAAAGTTCCTTACCTTATTAAAAACTGCTGAGTTCTATGTACAAAGAGATAGTTTTAAAAGTTTATTGGCTCTCCAAACGGCAGAAGAATCCTTATCTGAATACCCCAACCTAGAAGCGCACTACACTTACCATCTGGGCTTATACGATAGTTATCGTGGAAACAAAGCAGCAGGTATACGAAATTTTCAACACAGTATTCAGCAATTAAGACAACAATCGGATAGTTTAAGCCAAGAAACTTTAGCCTTAGCACATTACCAACACAGCTACCAACAAGTAAGTGAGAAAGGCTATGACAACATGGCTCAAACGCTCATAAACACCTGTATTCCAATCGCACAACAGATCAATAACCAAGAACTTCTAGCCTATTTTTACACCCAACTAGGGATGGTATTCATGTCGGTAGGCGAACTGCAAAAAGGTATTGAGCAACACGAAAAGGCATTAAATATTGTCCAAAACTTCACTAAACCTAGTGCAGCACAATTAATCACCTATCTGAATTTAATTAGCAATTATTGTTATATCCCTGATTCTAAATCTGCAAAAGTATATTTAGATCAAGCAGAACAAATCGTAAAAAAGTTCCCTAAAACACAGCATTTAGCCAACTATCAGTACCAGCTTGGTCTTTACTATACCACGAAAACCAACTATCATGAAGCCTTAAATACCTTAAAAACTGGAATAAAACACGCAAAGGATTTTCAACAAATACAGTTGTTACAGATTCTACATTTCCGCATGTACAACGTCTACCTCATGCTAAAAGATTATCCAACAGCTAAAAGTATTTTAGAAAACTTAATTGAAGAAAATTACTTGACCAAAGATCCGGTAAATCGGAGAGTTACTTTTGCACAATTAGCCCAAGTCAATGAATTACTTGGAGATTTTAAATCCTCCTTAGTTTGGTTAAAAAAATCCAATCATTTGGCAGATAGCTTACAGTCGGCCAAAATGAAAGAAAAAATGCTGGAGCTAGAATCCTTACATCAGCATTTTGAAAATAACAAAACCATCGAAAAACTTCAAGTAGAAAACCAAGCTCATGAGTTATTGTCCAAAGATAAAAGCGATCGTATTTTCATGCTAGTCATTGGTTTATTACTCTTCTTCACCATTTCCTTATTGATTTATAAAAACTACTTAAAACAAAGAAAACTCAATGAACAAATCCAAATCAATCATCAAAAGGATTTGGATAAAATAGATCAAATCCGCAAACAAGAAGCGATAGAAGGCATATTAAAAGGAGAAGAACAAGAACGGCAACGAATTGCTAAAGATTTACACGACAGCATTGGAGGTATGTTAGCGAGCATACGAATGTCATTAAATCCAACTTTAAATACCAATGAGTTATTAAAAATTGACATGGCCATTGCTGAAATGAGAAGAATATCCAGAAATCTGATGCCCGAAACACTAAACAAACTCGGTTTAGATGTTGCTCTAAAAGAACTGTGTGAAACTTTCTCTACCCCAAATCTCAACATTCAGTATGAGCGTTACAACCTTCAGAAACAGTTCCCATTTACCCTACAGATCAACCTTTACCGTAGTGTGCAAGAATGTTTAAGTAATGCTATAAAATACGCTCAAGCCACTTCCATTATTGTACAACTCAGTCAATCCGAAAATTTATTACAACTTACCATAGAAGATAATGGCATTGGTTTCCAAATCGATGAAGTAAAGCATGGTTTGGGCTTATCCAACATCAATAATCGAATAAAATTAATTAATGGAAAATTGGAAATAATTTCCACTATCTCGGAAGGAACAACCATTAATATGGAATGTTATGTCAACTAATTCAACGATAAAAATTGCCATTGTCGATGACCATCCAATGGTATTGGAAGGCTTAAAATCGATTTTATCTAAAGAAGCCTATGATGTATATGCATTTACCAAAGGAACGGCATTGTTAGATTTTATCCAATCCAACTCCGTCCACCTGATCTTATTAGATATCGTATTAAACGATAGTAATGGAATTGATTTATGCAAAAAACTAAGGGATAGATTAGCAAATACGATCATTGTAGGCATAAGCAATCAGGCAGAAAAAAGTATTATTCTGGAATTTATCCAAGCAGGTGGAAATGGATACATATTGAAGAACTCGGATAATTCTGAAATAATTACCTGTATACAGCAAGCGCTATTAGGTAATTTGGCCTTATCGCAAGAAGCTCAGCGAATTATCTTGCAAGCCCCCGTAAACAACCTAGCGCTTCCTAAAATAACCAAAAGAGAAAAACAGATTCTTCAAGCAGTTGCCAAAGGACATACTTCGGCGCAAATTGCTGATCAACTTTTTATCAGCTTAATCACAGTAGAAACACATCGTAGGAACTTGATGCAAAAATTCAAAGTTAAAAACATGATTGAATTAATTCGAATTGCCACAGAAAACAGGTTGTTTGACTAATTTAAATCAAATACAATCTGCCATGTTTTACGCGATGCAGGTATTGTACAACCTTTAAACTGTTGTGCTATTGACTAAATTTCCTAGCAGCTTGTGTTAGCCATTTGAATCAGCATTCTTGTTTAATCCTAATTTAAGCGGAACCTATCCGATTTATTTTGAAAGATAAACCCTGCATAAAAATTCAACCTATTTAAATCTTATCCAGCAGGTCTATCCCTACACTGAAACCCATTTTTTTATCAATAATCGGATCTCCTTCGGATCTTCATTGGATCTTCTTTGGATCTTTTTTGGATCTGCTATGCAATATTCCGTAGCAGATCCAATGAAGATTCATACAATAATTAATTAAAATAAGCACTAAGCCTAAGCTCGACTAAACAGATCATTTAAATAAGCTGAAATGATTACCTGAAATTAATTCGTGTTAGACCTATTTTTTGGAAAAGATATACATAGCAATGCGATGGACATTTTTAATTTAACTTTCGCGGTATAGGATTAGTATTTAATTTTGTGAATTGAATTCAGCAGGTTTAGCCATTTAGTCCATTAATCATTCAGTTAGCGGGGGTTGTATTGTTAGAAACCAAATTCGATACGGTATGTGCAGATAGCGTATCCATACGTATACTTTCTCATCAGGGGCTAAACTTTTTAAAACTGATTATAGAATCTTATTAAAGCCTTTTATGACCTAAGATTGAACTCATGCCATGGCAACACAGCATGCTATATTGCCGCATCTGGTATCAAAGGAAATTTCAGCGAAATAAAGACAACTTACAATTTTACAACTTAAATGTAGTGTCGAGCTTTAAAAAATTGATCTTTCCGTCCTAATAATTCCCGATTCAAAAAATAAATCCCTAATTTAAACTAGCAATTTGAATGATTAAACAAATTGATTTAGTGACAATTAAAAAGAGAATACCTATTTTCTAAAACAATAATGCGTAAACCTAATCTACATTTTAGATGGATAATAGAAGAGAATTTTTAAGGAAAGTAATGATGCTTTCTGGAGCTACGGGTATGGTTCATGCAATCCCAACAGCTATTCAGAAAGCAATGGCCATAGATCCTGCTCCCGGAAGCACGTATTTAGATGCTGAACATGTGGTTATTTTAATGCAAGAAAACCGATCGTTTGATCATGCATTTGGTGCTTTATCTGGAGTAAGAGGATTTAATGATCCACGCGCTATAACCTTACCTAATCATAAGCCTGTGTGGTTTCAAACCGATACCCTCGGTAAAACTTTTGCTCCTTTTCGACTGAGCATGAAAGAAAGTAAAAGTACCTGGATGGGTGACCTTCCGCATTCTAGAGCTAGCCAAGTAGATGCGTATAATCATGGTCGATATGATTATTGGTTACCTTCCAAAAAATCAGGCCATCAGAATTATGCGCATATGCCTTTGACCTTAGGTCATTATATTCGGGAAGACCTTCCTTTCAATTATGCCATGGCAGATGCCTTTACCATTTGTGATCAAAACTTCTGCTCGGCTATGACCAGTACTACGCCTAATCGATCTTATTTTTGGACTGGAAACATTATGAATTCCGAGAATGATTTACCTAAGGCTAATATTCGAAATGAGGATTATTCCTATTCAAAGCACCTATGGAAGACCTTTCCAGAATTGCTGGAAGAGCAAGGAATCTCATGGGGTTTTTATCAGAATGAAATAAGTTGTGCTGGAGGATTTCAAGCAGAGGAACGATCTTGGTTAAGTAATTTCGGATGTAATTTATTAGAATATTTTGAGGTATATCAGGTAAAATTTAAGGAGCGATACCTAGAAAATTTACAGAAGAGAGTTGAAACTCTACCCGCTGAAATCAACAAGCTACAAGAAGAAAGTCCTTCGACAGCGGAAAGAGCGCGCAAAGTTCAAGCAAGTATCCGGGATAAGCAGAAAGTGCTCGATGATACACAGCTAGAGCTGAAAAAATGGAATAAAAAGAATTTTGAAAACCTAAGTCCGAAGCAAAAAAATCTGTACAATAGGGCTTTTATAACCAACGAGGGAGATCCGAATTACCGAAAATTGGATAAACTTAGTTATTTGGACAAGCAAGTTAAACGCGAATTAGCGGTTCCAATGGGGAACTTATTTCATCAGTTTCAAGCAGATGTCCATCAGGGTAAATTACCTACAGTTTCTTGGTTATCTGCTCCACAAAACTTTTCCGACCATCCTAGTGCCCCTTGGTATGGTGCTTGGTATATTTCTGAAATATTAGATATCTTAACTAAAAACCCAGAAGTATGGAAGAAAACTATTTTTATAGTCACTTACGATGAGAATGATGGATATTATGATCATATACCTCCATTCTCCGTACCTGATCTTACAAAAGCAGATACCGGAAAGGTTTCTTCGGGCATCAATACTGAAGTAGAATTTGTACGACTAGCGAATGAAATAGCACAGGGTATTCCAGAAAAGCAAGCCCGAGAAGGCGCAATTGGATTAGGGTTCCGAGTTCCTATGCTTATTGCTTCGCCCTGGAGTAGAGGTGGTAAAGTTTGTTCACAGGTATTTGACCATACCTCTACCCTTCAATTTTTAGAAAGCTTTATCAATAAAAAATTTAACAAAAACATACACTTAGAGAATATTAGTGCTTGGCGTAGGACAATATGTGGTGACTTAACATCCGCTTTTTCCGCGTTTGATCCTCAAGAAAAGAAAATCAATTTTATTGAGCGAAACAGCTTTTTGGAAAGTATTTATAATGCAAAATTCAAGGAAGAGCCTGGAATATTCAAGGAGATTTCCGATGCCGAGATTATGGAAGCTAAAAAAACAGGTGATTTTAGCCAATTGATGTCTCAACAGGAAAGCGGAAAAAGGGTCTCAAAAGCATTACCTTATGAATTAAATACCCAAGGCTTTGTGCAAGGTAATTCCATTCATATCACGATGAAAGCAGGTAACCAATTATTTGGAAAACAAGCTGCAGGTTCTCCATTTACCATTTATGCTCCTGGCGCATTTACCAATACCAACCAACAAGTAGAGAATTATAAAAATTGGTCCTTCGCTGTAAAAGCGGGAGATCTTATTTCCTATGAATGGCCTATATCCTCTTTTAAGGAACAGCAATATGAATTGCACGTGCATGGTCCGAATGGTTATTATAGCGAGTTTGCTGGCTCTAAAAATGACCCTCAGCTTAAGATACAGGTGTCTGCAGCATTGAAAAAATTGACCAAGAAACCTACTGGAGAATTGTTGATTGAGGTTGAAAATTTGGGAAAAGATCCCATTACATTAAAAATAGATGATTTAAGTTATAAACAAGGAGAAATCGCAAAATTAAAGGTAAAAGGAGCTAGCACAGCGCAACTATTGGTAGATGTATCAAAAAGCTTTAATTGGTATGATGTGAAGTTTACTTGCCCAAATTTTCCACATTATCACCAACGATTTGCTGGAAAATTAGAACTAGGGAAAGATACCTTTACAGATCCGCTGATAAATAAAGAAAAGTAATTTTCAAGTTATAAGGCATAAAAAAGTTCAACTGCTGTATGCTATCATGCAGGATACAGCAGTTGAACTTTTTAATTTTTTTACATGTTCAGGCAAATTGCATTATTGCTGCTGAAGCTCTTCCAGCTCCATAAAGGCATAACAAATCATATGACAAATATGCATATGGCAATCTTCTACACGACCGTAATGATCTGATGCAATCGGAATTAATAAATCAGCCAGCTCTTTTAACTTACCACCAGTACGACCGGTTAACGCAATACTGTATACTTGATTGTTCTTAGCCCATTCCGTAGCCTTTACTAAATTTGGGGAATTCCCACTAACACTCATCATCAATATGATATCCTGTGGTTTCGCATAGTTTTCTAATTGCCTTAAAAACACATCATCGTAAGAATAGTCATTTCCTATGGCTGTCATCCAACTCACGTTATCATTGATGGATAGGCATCGAAATCGTTTGTAAGTTTTATCGGATGCACCTTTTCCTAAGTCTGTGATAAAATGAGAGGCATTGGCAGCACTTCCTCCATTACCAAAGACAAAGATCTGACGATCTTCATCCAAGGCCGTTTTAAACAATTGAATAATTTTTTCAACTGATTCAGTAGGAATAGAATCTAATGCGGAATGATGTGCTGTAATATAGTTTTTTAAGAAATTTGTTGACATATTTTTCGTTTTCTTTCGGTAATAACTTGTTATAATGAATTTTTAGCCAGTTCTAAAGCTCCTATCGGAACGACCTCTTCTCCTAATGTGGAAATTTTTAGTTCAGGAATCGGTTTTAATGCATCCATTACATAATTAGGTAATTGATTTTGTATGGGTATAAGCAGATAATCGCCTAATAAGGAAATTCCGCCGCCAATAATGAGTATTTCAGGATGGAATAAATGCACAACATGCGATAAAGCGAATGCAATATCATCTGCAATTTCCATCATCAATTGCTGCGCATCTTGATCATGCTGTGCTAGGGCTTGGCCTAACCATATTGACTCGGGTCCAACTTGGTCGGCGCTTAATTTGGCTAGTAAACTATGTTCATTTTCTTCCAGGTATTTACGAACCCGAAGGTTAATAGCCCATCCTGAACACGCGGATTCTAAAGTGTCACCTTGCTTGTTTAATCGAATATGTCCAATTTCCACTTCCCCAGGTAATTTGCCGTGATAAATCTTTTGATTTAATACAAAACCTCCACCTATACCACTCCCAATCGTCATATAAAATACGCGGTTTTTATCTTTTCCTGCGCCATGAATAGCTTCCCCTAAAGCAGCTACATTTGCATCATTTTCAATAAAAACTGGCAATCCAGAAAGTTGTTGTAACCAATTTTTAAGGTCAAACTGATTCCATCCATCTACCTGATGCGAAAGCTGAATGGTTCCATCCATCCAATTGACAGGCCCTCCAAAACCGACAGCAATGGCTGTAATGCTGGGTAAAATATGATTCCAATCCGCCAAGCATTGGGCGATAGTCGATTGGATTCCCTCAGCACCTTCTGTTGTATTGATTTTAAATCGAATGGATTGCAAAATATTTCCTTTTCCATCGCCAATTACCAGTTGAAGCTTAGTCCCTCCTATTTCAATTCCAATATATTTTTTTTCCATTTATGTTCTTGATATAGTAATCGATTCGCATTTTTTCATGCCAACCTTTCTGCTAAAAATTAAGGTATTTGCGTTAATACTTGCTGATAATAGGCTACGCTCTTTGCAATTTCTGGAACATTGCCGTGTAAATCTCCTTCACATTCCAGCGATAGGACACCTTTAAAATGCTGTTGCTTTAAGATTTCTAATAATGGTGCTATTTGAATATCTCCAGTACCCATTACCACATCTTTGCCATCCTTGGCAATATCTTTAAAATGCAATTCAAAAAGTCTGCTACTCACTTTCTGAAGGCTCTGCACCGGATCCAATTGCGATCTATACCAATGTCCTACATCAGCACATACTCCCATTAATTCACTTTTACCTTCAAGACTTTTCATTACTGTATCTGGATGCCAGTAAATGGAAGGACTAGCATGATTGTGTATAGCTACTTTTATTTGATATTGATCGCATAAAGTGGAAATGTAATCTAAAAGCGCAGGTTCAGGTTCAGACACGATATTTTGAATGCCCATTGATTTTGCAAATTCAAATAATTGCACCCATTCTTCTTGCGTTTTAGGACTAATTACGCCGAAATCTACCAATTGCACGTTATTAGTTGCCAATAGATCCAAAACCTTTCCTCTAGTCAGGCTATCCATATTGAAGGCCATACTCCCTTCAATGCCACCACCTATTGCTTGGCCAGGGAAACCGCCTATACGATCTATTCCCAATTCTTTGGCTTTAGCAATGGCTTCTGCAAAGGTATTATCCTTAAAGGTATAGGCTAAAATAGCCAGGTTCCAGTCTACTTGGTTTTCTGTATTACTTGTGGATTTTTGCCCCTGATTACAGGAGCTAAATACCATCGTAAAAATCAAGGCAATAGCTAGTTTAAATAGTGATGTTTTCATATATAATATCATTTAGGTTTATTGAACAGCGGCATACTTTAATAAAATGGAACTGCGAGGCTGTTCTAATGTTAAAGTATATCCATCGATTAATTCTTGACCAGATTTTACTTGCTCTTCTTGAGTATCGTAATTTTTGATCTTGTATTGTTTATTGGGTTTTATTCCAGATAATTTCACTTGAATGGATTTATCAGCCGCTTTATCTCTGCGGAAAGCAACAATAAATCCGGAATCATCGCTTGGTTTATTGAGTTGATAACCTAACCATATTTGGTCAATGGTCATATCTGGATGAGCAGTCAGTGGATAATAATCTTCATAGAAATAGGGTCTTACTTCTTTAAATTCATTCATGCAATTTTGCATATCAATGATATTGGCTGATTTATCGGTTATTTTCCAATTGAATACGACTGATGTACCTAAACTAGACCTGAAGGTAAACTTATCACTCTTCTCTACGCCTGTTCCAGTTTGATTTAAAAAGAAATTCAATCCGTAGGTATGGGTTTGATAACCTATGGGCTCCCCATAATGATAATCTGTCCTCCACATCGGTGCGCTACGCTTCATTGTCTCAAAATCTATACGTCTACCACCGCTAGCACAATTATCTACAATAGCTTCAGGAAAACGTTCAAGAAGGTAATCCCAGAATGCATACAAGCCTTCTATATGGCGAATTTCCTGTATGCCTCTTCTTCCTGCTTCATCATTTTGTTCCCAAAAGTTATCGACAGACATGTTGAAATCTTGACGGTAATAATCGATTCCATTTTCTTCCATAAAATCACCAATATATTGGCAAAGCCACTTTAACGCTTCTGGGTTTCCAAGGTTAAACAGGTGCGCATCGGCGCCTTTAGCATCCAACATAAATTCGGGATGTTCTACACTCCACTTAGTTCCCTTAATCACTCGTTCAGGTTCAAACCAAACCATAAACTTAGACCCTACCCGATGTGCGGCTTCGGAAATAGGCTTTAAACCTCCCGGAAAACGCACAGAATCGATTTCCCAATTACCTACCGTATTTGCCCAGTTTTTATTGTTAGCAACATCTGCCGATCCAGTATACCAACCGGCATCCAACCAAAAAACTTCTGGCAACAAATTAAATTGCTTATACCGATTGATTAAGGCAATTGCATAATCTCCTGTAAGACAGGTATACTCATTGCAAGGGAAAGGATCGCCATAATTAAAACTGTTGGACATCGGATATTCGGCTGGCTTACCATTAATTTGGTGCGTCTGATGTTCAAGCATAAAGCGTCTAAAATTATTGTGTCCAACCATACGATCTTCTCCTTGCCAGAATAATAAGCATATACTAGCTGTACGAATGGATTCTTGTGGTTTTAAATAGGCATCAAGATATTTTAGACCAGATTTGAATTGAAGCTCCTCTTGTTGGGCATGACTAAAATTCGCTTGCCAAGTTCCTGTCCAACCTACCGCTGCTATAACGCCTTCATGACTGGATGAGGCGATATTAAAAAATGGAAATGCATTGTCTGATGAACGTCCACTTTCTGGAATGATTTGCAGGGATTCCCCAATTTTAAAAGTTTTCACACGAGGATTAAAATCTGCTTTGGAAACATGGGTGCCATCTGCATAATGTAAATCGATGGTATTGCTGTTTTTAAATTGAAATGCCGCATCTATGGTTTCTACCGTTTTGATCTGACCTGAATTGGTATTTGTCAAGTTATCAAAGTGCAGTACCCATTCCACCGCTTGATATTTAGGGTATGCATCAACTGCACACCTCACTTTTAATTTGGTCTTGGGGTCTGTCCAAGAAAACTCATACGCTTTGGAATCAGGGTTTGAACTCTGCAATTCTTTCTTTTCAAATTTCCATTTCTTAATGAAGGCTTGTGATGCTTGACCATTGTACTGAAATGAAAATGGAGGAATCGTCTTTGCATTAAATTGTTGATCAACCCACTTATTAATTTCAATAGCTGATTTTTGAAACATCATATTCGATTGCCCCTTCATTAAGATAGGTAGGCAAAATAGACCGTATAAGAGCAAAGACACTCTCCAATAGTGCTGTAATCTGATCATAGTATTTAAAATTATTGGCGGTTTAAAAGAATCTGCATAGGTAAAAAGATTCCTTTTCTTGCCTGGTTATTGATTAGGTTTAGAATAATTATACGCTTAAAAATATCATATTTTTAGCTGATTTGAAAATTGCGCAAACAAATACATGCTTATTGGCTTAAATAAGATTTCACATGCTTTGTTTTAATATTGAAATACGCTTTTTCCTCATCTTTACTTTTCATATTGGGGCTTATCCCAGTTGAAATTATAGCTAAATGATGCTAATAAAAAATGATTTTCAAGTTCAACCTTTTGAATATACTAAAAACGAACTTCCTGCTAATGAGTGTATTCATTTGAAAAATCATTTGCTACTATTTCCACAAGGTCCCGCTTTATTCCTGCTTTAATAAAACAGTTGAATTCTTTTTAACCTTAATGGTTAATTTTCCCTTTTTGAAATCAACTTTATCTGAAGCACGGATTAATTCATCCCCTTGAGGGAGCGCATTTTCCTCATATCTAAATACGGAAAATTGACCCTCCATATTCGCATCTTCTAATGAAAGGGATTTGTCGTCCTCAGAACCATTGGCAAAGACATAAACCCATTTGCCATCAACATTTTTAAATCCAGTTCCAATGGCAAAGTCATCCTTCAAATCAATAGGATATATTTCAGCATTCGGCTTTAAGTGTTTTGTTAAAAGCGAATAGGCATAATATTGTGGTCTTACTTCATAATCCTCTTTTATACGGTGATAGGTCGAATCTCCTTTATAGGCCTCTTTAACATATTTCCACAATCCCAATTGTTGCATTTGTTGATAATCTGCGTCGCGACCATAATACTGATCGATAAGACTCCAATAACTGACGCCTGATGCCCCTGCATTAAAGAAATTAAGCACTAATCGAGTCATAAGAACACCACGCTCATACAAATCGATATCGCGTTGTCTAGTGGCACCTACGGTTTGATTGGAGCCAAATTCCCCGACCAAGTGTTTTTTGCCTGCCTTCTTGGAAATGTTTACATTATTTTGTTCCCATTTAAAAATGGTATCATTTGGAGTATCGTAACCAAAAATATAGGTATGGGAATTAAAGATATCTGCTTGCTCTTGCAGGTTCGCTGCACAGTCTTCTAAATAAAAGGTCCTTGTATCGGTATTATCGGATAAATTGAAATGTATTTTATCTCGTAAACCTTCTGTTTTGAAGCGCGTATCTAAAACTTTTGCCATTTTAATATATTCCGTCGATGTTAATAATGGTCCCCCATCAGGTTCATTCATCGGCGTAATTTCATTTACACAGGTATAGTTCCGATCTTCAATTAGATGCTTGATTAAAACCGCATAATTCTCTGCCCATTCATCGTAATCTGTAGGCCCCGTAATCCATACATCTTTTTTACTTGGATCTGCCATGAAGGAAGTTTTTACATGGGCATAATTGGGATCTAAAGGTGCTACATGCACCGGGCAACCCCAAATAACAATACAAACGGCCATGTTATTTTCTTGGGCTATATCCAACACTTTGTATAAAGATTTCATCTCCGGAGAATCAAAGGTGAACTTAGAGACATCCGTAGTGTGCGGATCTGCATTATCATTTACCGGTTCAAACCATTGAGGTTGAACCATCACACGCAGCTTTTGCAATTCCATTTTTTTCACTCGTTGCTCTACCAGTTTCCAATCTTCTGCTTTTGCACCATCTTGTCGGGTAAGATTTTGAGAAAAAAAATGAGGATCTAGTTCTGCACCCATGGCTTCCAACTGAGTTCCTGTTGCCGTTCCCAAGTGTACAGATTGATAGGTTCCTTGGGTTTTACAACTACTGAATGAAATACTTGCAATAGCAAATAAGGTAGGTATCGAAATTTTGTTCATAATATCTGTTTTAAATAAAACTAACCTAATTGATGTTCTATAGCTTCTATTAATGTATGAATGATTTTGATATGTATTTCTTGAATTCTATCTGAATACGTTGATTTCGGACTGCCTAACACGATATCCGACTCGTTTGCTAATACATTGGGTTCATTATGCGTGAGCGCAATGACAGCTATCCCCATGGTTTTGGCTTTCCTGGCGGCACGAAGTACATTTTCCGATTTCCCACTGGTACTTATTGCTAATAAGACATCGCCTGATTGCCCCAACGCTTCCACATATCTTGAAAAGATATCCTCAAAGCTAAAATCATTTCCTACGCATGTCATATAGGCTGGATCGTTGATGGCGATGGCAGGAAATGGGTTGCGGTTTTCGCGGTAACGACCTGTAAGTTCCTCTGCGAAATGGGTAGCATCGCATAGGGAACCACCATTGCCACAAGAAATCACTTTACCCCCCGCTCGTATTACTGAGGCTATAAGTACCGCAGCTTTTTCGATTTGTATTTCTGGCTTACTGGAAATAAAGGAATCTAATATTCGTTGCGATTCCAATAAGCTATTTACTATTTTTTCTTGAATCATATTAAATAATATTGGCTGCTACCGATAGCGCTGAGTAAGCGCCTATTTGTTCGGCTAATAAGGCAGGTAAAACTTGGCAAACCTGTGAAGAGTTGGTCAAGGCTTCTTTGTGAATTACTTCTTGTATGATAGGTTCCATTAAGGTCAAGCATCGGGTATAAATCCCCCCAATTACAATCAGCTCTGGATTTAAAATATCGATAAGCAGGGATAAACCACGCCCTAGCTCCCTGGCGGAAGTCTCAAAAATCTGAATGGCTAATGGATCCCCACGATAGGCTTCGTCTGCTATTTGTTTCGCGGTAAGGGAATCAAGATCAGCGATGGAACACCATGCGGTATTTATGCCCATTTGATATTTTTCAAGGATATACATTTTGGCAATTTGAACAAGCCCTCCTCCACTGCAGAAACCTTCAAATGAACCTGCCTTTCCATAACCCACAGGACCAAAGTTCGCTAAACGGATATGTCCTACCTCTCCCGCATTATCATTGGTTCCGGTATACAATTGATTATTTAGTATTAATCCAGCACCTAGACCTGTTCCGAAGGTAAGAAAAATCATGTTTTTAGCTCCCTGTCCTGATCCAAACTTCCATTCTGCTAAAGCACAAGCATTTGCATCGTTTTGTAGGCCTACTTTGATGCCAAAATGAGCATAAATAATAGCTACAATTGGGACTTGATCCCAACTGGGAAGATTTGGAGGTGATAATATGATGCCTTTTTCACTATCTAATGGCCCACCGCAGCTGATGCCTATAGCAGCAATATCTTTCGGATTTAAATGGTGCTTTTTCATCAAACCCTCTACAGTACTTAGGATATTCGCGATCGTTTCTTCTAACTCGGTAGTGTTGAACTGCAGTTCCTCCACTAGGATTAATTTATCCTGCTTTTTTTTTCCATAGGTTATTGCACATTTTGTCCCGCCTATATCAATACCAAAAATCTTTTCTTCTTTATCGTACATTACTCTTTTTTCACTTTTTGAAACTTGCTTATCTGTTTAAGATGAAATAATTATTTCTGATAGAATTAAGGATTCATACGGCTATTCACTTTCATAATTTCTTGAAGCATATATTCCCTCGGGCCATTATTGGGTGATACGTTTATTCCTTCTTCAGTATCATGAGGAGGATAGTCAAATACCCACATGGCAGATATTGGAACTTGATGGTCTTCTACAGCTTTCAAAATTTCCATAAATACTGCCCTAGTATCTTCACCATACTTTGCTTGTTGTGCGCCCCATTCGCCTAAGAAAAGTGGTTTTTTCAATGCTAATGCTAGTTCCATACTGCTCCCAACTAAACCATCTATATCCATTATTTCATCAGCGAAATATCCTTCTGTACTGCTGGCTTTATACAGGTGACTTGATAACACATTGATCGGATCCGGATTCTGTAAGGCAAAAATCTCTTTAAATTCAGATTTGCTGTCTTTCGTCCAGTTTTTATGTTTATGAAGATGGTAGGCTGATGGTCTTGCTATAGCATTTCCAGATATGATGATTCTTGATGCATCTAATTTTCGAATAGTATTGCCGAAAGCTTTCATCATGACCAACAAATCATTGCTTGACAATTTATCGGACTTACTGCGGGAATTGGGTGTTCCCAAGGAAGGAACTACAGGTGGTAAGTTGCTGTCATCTCCTGGCAGGTCTACCAACAGGTTGACTTCATTCCCTTGCTCCCATCCCCAAATAGCTGGGGAATTTCTATACCTTTTTACCACTTCTTCGATGAAGTTGTTCATGAATACGTGGGTTTTACTTTTTGCATTTCCCCATTGATTTACGGGTTCTCCTACCAAATCAGGTACCGTGGGCGTATGCCAAAAGAAAGAAGGAATTAAACCAATACCCCGATCTTCCGCCGCTTTTACAAATGCATCTAAACTCTTAAAATAGGCTTCTTTGTCATTTCGGTATAAATCCCAGTTTTTGGGCCAATAGCCATTGATAGCAAATCGAATAAATGGAATTTTTCGTTCTTTTAAATAGTCCAATCCCTGAATATAGGACTGGTCATTTTGACTTCCTGGTTCTAAGGTTCTGATAAACGCATTGAAATAATTTACGCCTATACCCCGAAAGTTTTTTCCATTCAACAATAATGTGCCTGTGGAAGATACGGACAAACCTGGATAGCTCTTCATATCTTCTTTAGGGTCATCTACTTTTGCTTCTAACTTTTTATCGGAACATGATATTCCTACAAATAAGACGAATAAAAGGAGGTATTTCATCTGTTTCTTAACCATAAGTTTAGGGTTTATTTATATTATCATCCCACTCCTTAAGGATACTTATTTTCCTTAAGGAGCTTATTAATGGGTTTTTAATAATTGGAATGACGTTCAACAACTTTTCAAATTTTAATAGCCTGGATTTTCTACCAGCTGTGGGTTAGCGGCAATTCTGGATTGCCCAATTGGAAAATAATAATTTTTCGCCGGAAAGGTTGGTTTTTTAGCTCTTCCATCAATATCCTCTATGAAATCAAGTCGATATTTTCCCGATGCCGCATCATATATATAGCGTAATCCGGAATATGTTCTTGTAAGGGATGATTCGGCTGTTCTCCAACGACGTAGGTCCCAATACCGGTGGTTTTCAAAAGCCAATTCTACTTTTCGCTCATGGCGTATTTTCGCTTGGTCTACACTCCCTAATGGAGCGATTCCCGCACGTTCACGAATTTGGTTTATGGCAACTAATGCTTCGGAAGTTTTTCCTAGTTCAAAGGCCGCTTCAGCAAAATTCAATAATATCTCCGCATACCTGAATATCAAATAATCTGTGGTAGATTCACTAAACCAATTGAAATTATTGGCATTTGGATCTAAGTATTTCATGACTCCAAATCCGGTATTTGGTGTATTTCCTTCTTTAAAACGCACTAATTGATCGCCTACGGCTGCTAAGCCTTCATAGGAATCGTAACGTCCATCCAGCAATTGATTTTGACGAGACATGATCCCATTATGCATATCAATTTTATTTGCCCCTAATGGTCCTCCAACGGCATCCTTCCAAGTGGTTCCATGTGTCCAGACAGTCGCAAAGAATCTTGGGTCTTTATTTCCCCAAAGTTCCTCCATCGTCCATAACCTACTCTTCGCATATGCACGATCTATTTTTCCACTTGTACCATCCTTCATTTCAAATTCTTCCACGAAGTCCAAATACGGTCCATGATAGTTTCCTACCCCCCAAACATTGGGTCTAGGACATTCTACCATATCCCAAGACCACCTGTTAGATCCTCCATCTAAAAAGCCATTTCCGGAATGCTGTTTTACCATAATAGCTTCTACATTACCTTTCTTGATAAAGATATTTTTGAAATTCTGTACTTTATCTGCATCTCCTTGATATAATGCAAAAGGACCTTCTTGTATTATTTTATTGCTGGCATCATAACTCTTCTGGTAATAGGCTGTTTTTTCAGCATTCTCAAATCCCAATACTCCACTTAATTGCTTGGTTCCAAATTGAGCAATACTGCCCGCAAATAATGCTGCGCGGCTTTGTAGTGCTAAAGCTGCCCATTTGGATGCTCTTCCTTTTTCGGCACTGCTTGGTAGTATTGATGCGATTTCATCGGTCTCACTGATGATAAAATCATAGATTTCTTTTTCCGTATTCCGCTTTGGATACAACACTTCCTCTGGATCTGAAAGTTCTTGCACCTTGGTTATTAAGGGAACACCACCATATCTTTTGACCATTGCGAAATAACAGAATGCACGGAGAAACTTCGCTTCCGCTATTCTTATTTCGATGTTTTCTATACTGGATGCTGCAGCTTTCTCGATAAAGTTGTTTAGATTTCTTATGCTATAATAGGCATTTCCCCACCACTGCAGTTCTGTTCCATTGGCCTGAATACCATTCTCTTTCATATCCAATAAATGCGCTTGTCCACCAAAATTATATTTTGCTTCATCGGCGATTTCATTGGTTCTAACAGGTCCTTCCATTTGAGCACTAAAACCCATAATAGTACCGAAATCATTACCATCACGGTTCATTGGTGCGCCATTCCAAGTGTTCATTAAGCAAATGGCATCATTGACCATGACAGGAACATTCGAATATAGTTCGGTCAAATGGGCCTCCAGTAAATAGGGATCGGACCATACGACGGCATCGGTATATCGATCTGTAGGAACTTGATCCAATACCTTATAACAAGAAGTTAAGCTGGCAGTAGCCAATAGTATGTATGCTAAATTAAATTTTCTTTTCATTGCTTTAAGTTTAAAAAGTTAAATTTACACCTGCGCTCATCGTGTACTGTTGAGGATAATATACCCCAACTCCAAATCCTTCAGGCATCTCAGGATCTACTCCAAATTTGTTTAAAGAACTCATCGTCCATAAGTTGGTTCCAGCAACATAAACCCTTAATCGGCTAATACCTGCTTTATCCAAAATATGATTTGGCAAATTATATCCAACAGCTAAATTCTTCAATCGAACATAAGACGTATTATGATTTCTATAATCCGAATAAAATCCATTGGTCGATGAACCTGAAGGTCTTGGTTGTAAAGCATCTGCTTTATTATTGTCTCTAGGATTCCAATAGCTGGTATAATTTAATTGTGTAGGTCCACCATCAAAATTCACATTGGTTGTGTAATCAAATGCCCCTTGTAGCAAAGCTGATAAATCAAATTGTTTATACTTAAGATTGATATTTGCACCAAAGTTCCAATGTGGTTCAGCACCTTTACCAATTTCTTTCATATCACGCCAGTTAATAATACCATCTCCGTTTAGATCCTTATACCTAACGTCACCTGGTCTTAAAGAACTATTGTCGTTATTTAATGCCTCAAATGTATTCGTCCATTGATTAATTTCTTCTTGACTGGTAAATAATCCATCAAATACATACCCTATTCTTCTGTCGGTATATTGACCACTTCTCTTGTATAACCTAATCTCATCTGAATCACTGTAAATAGGTTCATCAATGTAAATCCATGAAGAACGAGAACGTGAAATATTACCGGAGATATCGTAAGTGATTTCCCCTGCTTGACCTGTAGTTCCTAATCTAAATTCAAACCCTTGTGTACTTTGATCATTCAGGTTCTCTACGGGTAATTCAGCACCAAATGATGATGGTAATGACATGGATCGATTACCTGGTATTCCGGAGCGCTCACGATAGAAGTATTCCAATTCACCATATAATTTTCTGTTCCATAAAGCGTAATCCAATCCCACATTATAGATTTTCATCTGCTCCCAAGTCAGATTAGCATTCGCAAGACCTGCCGGAATAAGTCCCGTAATTAGCTTATCGTTAATGGTGTAAGTACCATCAAACTTAAATCCTGTTAAATAGGCAAAATTCGCGACTGCATCATAACCTGAGGTTCCGTAACTAGCACGTAGTTTCAAATTATCAAACGCTGGAAGATTCGCCATAAAGTTTTCCTTCGCAATATTCCATCCTGCGGAGATACTTGGGAAATATCCCCAACGATTTTGTTTAGAAAATCTGGAAGAAGCATCAGCTCTTAGGATCGTCTCTACCATGTATTTATCCGCATAATTATAATTAAGCCTTCCTATCCAAGATATTCGCCCATTATTGAAACTGGAAGAGTAATTTGCTGCGGTAGTAGGATCTCCTGCAAACAATTCTTCTAAAGCCATGGATTGAAATCCACCCCTTGAAGCATCAAAAGATCTTCCTTTCTCGTTGATATATTCATACATGAATAAACCAGTAAAATTATGAACGGATTGAAAGGAATTACTATAGTTTAAAGAGTACTGTTGAACGATTTCAGAATCCATCGTACTTGCTCTACTCAAATAAAGTGGATCTTGAGAACTTCTAACAAATGTATACTGGTCAGTATCTCCATTGTATGTATAGAATCGTTCTTGATTTTTAACCACTTTCTGGTCATAGCTATTATTACGATAAATCACATTTCCTTTAATATTTAAACCTGGAATTTGCGCAATATCATATTTCAATTCACCACGGAACTGCGTAGTACTATTGACGCGATCTTGATACCCACTCTTATCGGAGTTGGTTGCCCATATTGGATTACCATAGGTTATACCAGCGTAGGCTATATGGTTTGGATCAGGCAATGTTAAAGGAAACGAAGGATCTGCTGCATACACTAAATCCCTCCAGAAATTATTATTGCTTCCAACACCATCAGCCCCAGAAGGATAAAAACGTTGTTCTTTAAAATATTGAATATCCATTAATGCAGTCAATTGACTGGTCACTTTAGCTTCCATATTGGTTTGGAAATTATAGCGATTATAATTTCCACCATTTGTTTTTAAAATAGTCTCTTGACGGTTTGCCCCAAAATATCCGTAATATTTTATTTGATCAGATCCACCAGAAAGCGATAAATTATGATTTTGCTGCGGTGCAAATTTCCGTATCGTTTCATCAAACCAATTCGTATTTAAATACTTCGGATCAGACCCGTCTCTAAACTTTTGAATTTCCTCCGCAGAGAATGGAACTTGATCTGCTGGTTTTTCAGAATTAATCCACTTATCAACTTCAAATTGTGCGCGTTCAGCGGAAGTTGCTGGTCTAAACACTTTTGTTGAACCTTGAAGACTTAAGGAAGAGTTTACAGCGATGGTTGGCTTTCCAGCTTTACCTCTTTTAGTAGTCACTAAAATAACTCCATTACCTGCTCTAGCCCCATAAATCGATGCTGCACCATCCTTTAAGATGGATACTGATTCGATTTGATTTGCATCTAAATTATTTAAGTTGGTCTCAATACCATCTACTATGACCAATGGACTTCCAAACCCACGTATATTTAAGCTTGCATCATCAGCACCAGGAATACCGGAGGTTTGTTTAGAGATTAAACCTGGTAATTGTCCTGCTAATGTTTGCGTCACATTAACTTGTGGAGCAACGGTAATTTTATCTGTTTTTATTTGAGAAACAGAGCCCGATACGGTAGCCGCTTTTTGCTCGCCATAGCCCACCACCAGTACTTCGTCTATAACTTCCTCATTTTGAAGCAATGTAATCACTTGTACCTGTCCAAAATTGGCTTTAACAGTTTGTGGTTGATAACCCAAAAAATTGACTAAAATTTCTGAATTTTTTCTGACAGCTAATCGAAACTCCCCTTGGTTATTGGTACTCGTTACATTCGAAGTATTCCCAACTTCAGATACTGTAGCTCCAATAATAGGCTCTAGTTTTGTGTTTACAATTCGGCCGGTAAGGAGCTCAGATGCTCCTTGGTTTTGGCTATATGCAAAGCCAATACTGGCCAGCCACACGCCAATAAGCGTGACAATAATTTGCAATTTTTTCATATTCGTATTTATAGATTTATAGTTTTTTTACAGTGATGCTAAGTGGTTAATTTAACAGCACGAGGTAGATTGCATAGGGGTTCCCGATTATGATGTATCCATATTTAATGCGTTTAAATGCTAAAAAGTAAATTCATATTTTCCACTTCCTACTTCGATTTTTTTATCGGTATGAATAGTCGCTGTGCTGTTTGGAGGTATTTCAACAGACAGTGTAATTTTACCATCCACTCTTTTCCAATCAGCAATGATGAGCCCTTTTACAGACTTGTAAGAAGCTTTAGCAAATTGAAGATCTTGAATGTAATCTGGTTTTATGATAATATGATCAAATCCAGGTCGATTTTCATCATAGTTTATCCCAGCAATGGTATTCACCATCCAAGCACTCACATCGCCTAAGAACACATGATTAATTGATGCATCCCTAAAGTCTGGCGATAAAACCCAAGTCTCTCCCAAGGTGTTTAATCCCTGCTTTATCCAATATCCCCATGAAGGAGCTGTTTCTTTTGAGGCCATTTTATAAGCTGTTTCAGCATATCCATACTTAGAAAGCATCCGCAAAACATATTTACTGCCTAACACGCCAAAATCCAAATGATAATCATTTGACGCAACAGCCTTATTCAAATTTTCAGCAATCTTACCCTCCAGTTCTGTAGGCACAATTCCCAATGCCAATGGAACAGCGTATGATGTTTGTGTACCATTTGCATACATTCCCTTTTCCTGATTTAAATATTTGCGATTAATGAGGTCCTTTAACTCAGCAGCTTTCTTTAAGTAAACCGATGCATCCTTTCCAAGCTTTTTACTGAATTTGGCCATTAAAACTTGGTCATAATAATAAAAGCAGGTACTGGTAAAATCAGTTGGCGTTTGGGCTTTATAAAAAACCCAATCTCCAATACCCCAGGTAACGGTACCTTCCGCATTTTCACGATTCTTCAAATAGGCTAAATAGCGTTCACAACTTGCATACACTTTCTCTATTGCCTTAGCATCCCCATAATAACGCTCCAAGGCATCTGGCAAAATAAACATGGCGGCATCCCATACTGGACCTATCCAATCGTCATAGCCCCAACCAGCGCTAGGTATGATTCCAGAAATATTTCCTTCAGGTTTTTGATTATCCACAAAATCATCTAGCCACTTCTCATAAAACGTAAGTGCATCATAATTTAAGAGTGCGATATCAATAGCAAGGTAACCATCGGCAGTCCAACCATTTTTTTCACGTTGTGGGCAGTCTGTTGGAATACCTTGAACATTGTTAAGGTATGTTTGCTTGGTAGCTGACCAAATTTTATTGAGTAACTCGTTAGAACAACTAAATTCCCCAACATCCTCCATATCGGTATGGATAAATTTACCTATCAGCGATTCCTTCGTTAAATTTAGAGGTTTACTCGTCTTAACTTCCACATACCGAAAACCATGATAAGTAAATGAAGGGGTGAAATGCTCCTTGCCAATGCCTTTCAAAATATAAGTATCTGTTTGGAACTCGACATCTTTGATCGGTTTATAATAGATATCGAGATTTCTCATCTCTATCCTTCCTGAAGGTTTAATTAATTCTCCATGCGTAAGCGTTACTTTAGTCCCTTTCTCCCCCTCCACTATCAACTCACATACCCCAGTAAAATTAATTCCCATATCAAAAACATACACAGAATCTCCAAAGGATTTTATAGATACCGGATCATAGGTTTTTGTCATTTTCATTGGCGGCATCGCTTGTGCAATCAACAAATTGGAAGGCGCCTTCACTTGAATTGCATGATCCCATTTGCTATCATCGAATGAGGGCTGATCCCAACCATCAAATTCCAAATTTGCATCATACCACTCTCCACTATAAATATTATTATAAACGTGCGGACCTGTATTCGTTTTCCAAGTCTCATCGGTAGAAATGATTTCCTGTGTACCATCTGCATAGACTAATTGCAATTCCATAATCCATTGCGCTCTATTTCTCCAACGTGCTTTTTCAAAGTCCCAAGTGGCAACAGGTGCATCAGCATTGAAAAATCCATTTCCCACGACTGCATTTAATACATTTTCACCTTGCTGGATTAAATGAGAAACATTTTTTACACTATAAATATTTCGTTTATCATAATGAGTGTATCCTGGATCTAAAACTTCAGGTCCTGAGGCTTTCCCATTGATTTTTAAATCGTAATACGCTGCAGCACTCACATAAACAAACGCAGACTTTACCGGCTTTTGAACAGCAAATTGCTTTCTAAACATAGGTGCAGGACCAAATGATTTATCATGCTTATCACTTATCCACGCTGCTTTCCAATCGGTTTGATTTATTTTTGCCGTACGGAAACTATCGATTGCAGATACATTTTCATTACCTGAATAATCCCAAATTCTAACCCGCCAATAATACCATTGATGGGATTCTAGGGGGTTATCACTCGCAAAATGTCCTAATCCTTGAGGGTTTTCTATTTTACCCGAATTCCATAATAAAACATTAGATTCCACATCTTTTGATGTTTTTCCAATTTCAAGCTGATGGAATTTCTGTTTAAATCCTTCGCTTGTTTCTGCACTATATTTCCAATTAAATCGCGGCGATTGAACATCTATGTGAATTGGTGAAACTTGATATTCACAGCGCAGTCCATCTACTGTTACCTGCTTAGATTTACAGGAAAAAAACAACAAAGTAGGTAAACAAATAATCAATTTTAGAATAACTTTCATAGGATTATTTTCTGATATAAATGATTGTTAGGTTTAAATAAAACAACTAATAAACTCCAATATAAAAATCAACTTAACTAGTTAAATAAGTATTCAACAACAGTGTATCACTATATTGACCACAATATTATTGTTAGTTAATCCGCTAATCTAATGTTCAACTTCTATACTCAATAATCGTTGAAAGCATTAATTGATTCAACGCTGGTCGAGCATCCGGATTTTTCGATAAATTCCTTTTAAATTTTATTTGATCAATTAATATGTTCACGGCATTAATTGAGATTTCTTCAACAGGCATTTTTGCGACATTTATTTTAGGTGCTAGCACTTTAAATATAGGTTCTTCGTGAATACTTGCCATTTCAAAATCTGGAGCAATCCCCTTATCGTAAAAATATTGAAATGCCTCTAACGCTAAAATTTGTGTACTAAACACAAAAGCATCCACGTTGGGAACTTTTTCAAAAATTCCATCCAATACATTATACAAATTGCGCTCATAGCCTTTAAAATCAACCTCGCCAATTAGCGCAGTATTAATTGGAAAATTCCACTCTTGAATAGCCTTTTCATATCCTTCTTTACGAAATGACATCGTTGTTAAATAGGAATTCGTCGTTATGAATGCAATATTTTTGCAGCCTTTTCCTAATAAATGCTTGGTAAGCAAGTAACAACTCTCCAGATTATTAATGACGATGTAATTCATATTCAATTCAGGGAAATAACGATCTATTGTCACTAAAGGATAATCCTCTGCAATTAACCGATTGATCTCTACCTTTGAGCGTTTGGTTGGCGCTAGGATGATACCATCCACACTTTTTGATTTGAATAAACGAAGAATCTCCCCTTCCCGATCAATATCAGATTCAGAACTACTAATCATTAATGAATACCCTTTTTTTCTTGCATTCGCTTCAATTTCCTTCGCTATGGCAGAATAAAAACTATCAGAAATCGAAGGCAGTATAAGGCCTATAGTTTTTGTTTCTCCGGTATTCAAGCTTCTAGCAATTAAATTAGGCTCATATCCTATACTATTGGCATAATCCAAGACCTTTTTAGCCGTAGATTCACTGATGTTCTTTTCTGAAGCTTTTCCAGATAACACCCAGGAAACCGTAGTTTTAGATAAATTAAGTGCTTGCGCTATGCTTTTTAATGATATTCCCATTTAATTAACTAGTTAAGTAGCTTTCACTATGCATATTATCCATACATGACCGATAACTATTTTACTTAATCGGTTAAGTAACCCTATAAAAAAATTATAATCCAATACTTTGGTCTTATAATCCTGTATTAAAAAAATAAATGTGTGCTCGGTTTATAACTACAAGGTAGAAATTAAAAAGATCATTTCTATAATTTTTTTAAATTTATTTTGATTTGGAAAACAAGAGCCGACCCGTATAAACAAGAAAAGGTGCGATTACTCGCACCTTTTCTTTTAATTATCTTAAGCATTTTTTATAAAGAAAGAATCCAGTCTACCATTTCTTTTACTTCCTCTTCTTTCATTCCTGGGTGTGCTGGCATCGCTACTTCACCCCAAACTCCACTGCCACCATTAAGAATTTTACTTATTAATAGCGCAGAAGCGTCCTTATTATCTTTATATTTTTTAGCCACATCTTGATACGTTGGACCTACTGATTTCTTATCTAGTGTATGACAAGATTTACAATCAGATGCTGCAATTAGGCTTTCACCCTTAGGTGTAGAACCCTCTTGATGTCCCATTGGGCCATCTGGTTTATCATTACCTTCAGCTTTCTTTCCATCCGCAACCTGTTTGTTATTGGATTTAGGATTGTAATCTACTCTAGAAATTCCAGAATCTGGATTTTTACTAAACCAACCACTACCATATTCCAATACATATATTTTACCATCCGGACCTACTTCCATATCGATAGGATTAGCAAATTTTGTAGAACCCATAAAAGATTCCATTTTATCAAAATCTCCATTTGGCAACATAGAAACTACTTTTATCCAACCACGAATCCAATCGTATATAAATAATTTACCTTCGTAGTATTCTGGATACCTAGATTCTTTAGGGAATAATTCAGCATAATAAATCGGCCCAGTCATCGCATTACGACCACCAGATCCAACTTGAGGAAAATCTACCGATGCTGCATATGGATACCAAATAAATGCCGGTTGTGCGGCAGGTAATTCTCTTAATCCAGTATTGTTTCTAGAATCATTGATTGGTTTACTTGGATCGTAAGCCTGTCCACTTTCACCTGTCTCATAATTATAGGCAACATAAGCATAGTTGTCGCCCACAAAATATGGCCATCCAAAATAACCTGCTTGACGTGCTTGGTTTACTTCATCGTATCCTCTAGGACCACGCACAGGGTTATCCTCATTAGCATCTGGACCAACTTCTCCCCAATATAAAAACCCATTCTTTTGATCAACAGAAATACGGTAAGGGTTTCTATTACCCATAACATAAATTTCTGGTTTGGTTTTCTCTTGGCCTTTTGCAAATAAATTGCCTGCAGGAATATCGTAAGTACCGTCTTCTTTCATGACGATTCTTAAAATTTTACCGCGCAAATCATTGGTATTTCCAGAAGTTCTTTGTACATCATATTGCTCATGACCTTCACGAGAGTCTCTCGGTGAATAGCCATTACTTACAAATTTTTGTCCTCCCTCATCAAATGGCGTCGAGTTATCACCTGTGGATAAGAATAATACACGATCTTTTCCGAAAGCTAATGAACCACCTGTATGACAACAAATATTACGTTGAGAATATAATTGCAAAACGATCTTTTCAGAAGCCATGTCTAATTTATTGTCTTTAAACTCAAATCTGGACAAACGGTTTACTGATGTATCTTTTGGACTGTAGTAAGCATAAACGAAATTATTTTTTTCAAAATCAGGGTCTAATGCCAATCCCATGAATCCTTCTTCCGCATTTACATTCGGCACGGTGGTTTGATGATAAACATCTAGCAGACCAACCTGAGTAACAGCCTTTGTTTCCTGATTGAATAACATTAACTCACCACGACGTTGAGCAACTAATATATTAAGGTTTGGCAAAATAGCCATTTCGGTAGGTTCAGAAAACTCACCAAAACCCATCGTTACCTTTTCAAAATCTTCTTCTGCCGGTACTCTGATTGTTTTAGCTTTTTTATAATCTAACTCATAGTTATCGCCAATCGCATATTGAATTCCTCCTAATAGTTGATTTAAAAATTGAGCATCAGAAAAACTAGCGTCTTGATGACCTACTGCTGTATAAAAAGAACGACCGCCATCATAATCATGATACCATGATATTGGACTGTCTTCTTTAACTGCTGGATTATTAAGAACATCCTTTCCTACTTTAACTAATACTTTAACATCAGGATTCATGTTTTTAAATGTTGGCCATTCGTCCGTAATCTCCCAAGTATCGTTTAACGTTTTAGTAGATGCATGTGATTTATCTACAATGGATAATTTAGCATTCTTTACTTCCGTGTTCGAAGCGATATATCCACCTACCAAACGACGATACCATCCCCAGTCGATTTCAGTCTCTGCCGCTGTATGTATTCCGACAAAGCCTCCGCCTGCTTGAATATAGCGCTCAAAATCTGCCTCTTGATAATTGTTCAATACATCCCCAGAAGTATTTAAAAACACTACTGCAGAATAATTCTTCAGCGAGTCTTCGTTAAATATATCGGCATTGCTTGTTGTATCTACATCCATCTTATTTTCCTGGCCTAATTTAAGTAAGGCTGTATTACCAGCGGCAATAGAGGAATGTTGGAATCCAGTTGCTTTACTAAACACTAATATCTTTGGATTTCCAGAACGCTTTTGCTGACAGGAACTAAACATGACCACTAAAACCAGTACCATGCAAGCCTTCGTCAATAAATGTTTAATCATACGATGATAAATTATATTTGATTAGGTTTGGTTAATCTGAAAAATCAAATTAACAACAGTTTAAAATTTGAGAAACAAATATGCAATAATAATTTTAGTTAAAGCTATGCCATTCAAAAATTTTACAAGAATTTCCTTTCAATTATAAATCTTTCAATTTTATTATTGAAAAATCACCTCATTTACATTTCCTACCTAATACAATAGAGAGGAGATCCAAGGAATTGGAAGAATAAAAAAACATGGAATCTACAAGCTTTTCAATCGATCAACTCCTTCAAAGTCGATAAATCATCAATTTCCGAAACATCCTTATCTCGCCGCCAACGCGCAATTCTTGGAAATCGAAGCGCCACACCTGCTTTATGCCTTTTACTCCAAGAAATTCCCTCAAAAGCAATTTCAAAAACTAATTCTGCTTTTACAGTACGCACAGGTCCAAATTTCTCCAAACTATTGGCATTGACGAACTTACTGACTTCCTTAATTTCTTGATCTGTTAAACCGGAATAGGCCTTGGCTATCGTGACTAATTGTTCACCATCTCGAACAGCAAATGTATAATCTGTAAAATAGCTACTCCTTCTACCACTTCCTTTTTGAGCATAGATTAACACGGCATCAATACGTAAGGGATCAACCTTCCACTTCCACCAATCGCCTCTTTTCCTGCCTACATGGTACAAAGAAGAATTCTGCTTTAACATCAGACCTTCACTATTCATTTCTCTAGAGGCAGAACGTATACGTTTCAAATCATCAAAACTCTGAAATGGGATTAGCTCTGACATTTTAATCCTTGGGTTAGTTTTTTGCTGATGATACAATTGCGTTAAAGCGGCTCTCCTTTCCAAAAAACCTCGATCTCTCCAATCGACCGCATTCAACTCCAACAAATCATATAGGAATATACCTATGGGTACCTCCTCCAAAATTTTAGGGCTTAATACTTTCCGATTCAAGCGTTTTTGCAACATAGCGAAATTAAGTATTTGCTGATCCTTAAAAGCTAGAATTTCACCATCCAGCACAAAATCCCCTTCCCAACGCAGAAAAACTTCTAGCAATTCAGGAAATTGCTTACTGACCAATTCTTCCCCTCTAGACCAAATAAACACTTCACCTTTTCGTTTGATGATTTGCCCTCGAATCCCATCCCATTTATATTCAGCACTCCAACTGCTTAAATCAGTCAAGGTTTCTTCTATGGATCCAATAGGATGAGCTAAACAAAACGGATATGGTTTTGACAAATTGGTATTACTATAGTCTCCTTGAATGAGTTTTTCAAAGGAGGTATCTTCCATCGACCAATCCCCCATAATGCTATGGGAAACAGCGCTGGGTTCCAATTGATAATAACTTGCAATCGCGTTAATTAAACTCTGACTAGATATTCCTACACGAAAGCTACCTCCTAACAATTTGTTAAATATAAACCGTTCCAAATGAGGCAAGGCGCCCCAAGTGTTCTTGACAAATTCTTTCTTCTCCTCCTCCGTTTGATTTTTTAACCCTACGATTTTTTCCATCCATTCTGAAAGGGAGTAATCCGTATAACCTGTAGGAGCAGGAAGCATTAATGATATAGTTTCACTTAAATCTCCTACCGAAGCATAACTCTCTAAAAAAAGCCATTCCGGAATATCCACAAGTTCCAATAACCACGATTTCATCAATTTGGTATTCACCATTCTTTTAGGCCTTTTTCCAGTAAACAGCGCTAAAAACCAAAGTTTATCCTGATCATTCCCATCGCTTAAAAATTCACGGATAGCTTCTAATTTTTGATTGGTTTTATTCGTGCTATCTAAACGATTAATTAATTTTGCAAAAGCTCTCATTCTTCCATTCCTTCCATCAACTGCGTTTCTTCATCATCATTAGAAAAAGCGGTTTTCACCTCCTCCGCTGCTATCCCTAATTCATTCAAATATTTAGCAAATACGGCAGTCTTTCCATGGGTGACGAATACTTTCTCTGCTTCGCATGAGCGTACTGCCAATAGTAAGTCCTTCCAATCCGCATGATCACTCATCGCAAACCCTGCATCTGCACTACGCCAACGTCTAGCCCCTCTTACAGCCATCCATCCTGAACACATGGCATATGCCATATTGGGGATCTTCTTGATGATATTTGTATCTAATAATGCAGGTGGAAGAATGACCACTTGCTGATCCAAAAATTTAACATCTTCCCGAAAATCAACCAATTGATAATCAGCCAGCGGGATTCCGACCTCTAAATAGGCTTGATTCATTTTATGAATAGAATAATGCACATAGGTCGCTGAACTATCTCCTATGGCCTGTAAAATACGCTGAGCTTTCCCTAATGAATAGCCTATAAAGACCGAAGTCTTGCCATAGCTTTTATTTTGTAGCACCCAATCTTGTAGTTGCTTATTCAACTGAGCTATCGATGGCCATTGGTAGATGGGCAGGCCAAAAGTGCTTTCAGTCACAAATTCATGGCATTTAACAGGCTCAAAGGCAGTAGATAAATGATCATCTTGCAACTTATAATCTCCAGAGACTACCACTATTTTGCCTTTATATTCCATTCGTATTTGTGCAGAACCCAAGATATGTCCTGCTGGATGAAATGATACTTTGACGCCATTGATTTGGATAGGCTCCTGATAAGCAACTGATTGAATTGAAATATTAGCTCCTAAACGGCTTTTTAAGATCAACACGGAATGATGATGACATAAGTATTTTTTCATCCCCACTCTTGCATGATCCGAGTGACCATGCGTAATTAACGCATAATCTACAGGTAACCAAGGGTCAATATAGAATTTACCGGGAATACAATAAATCCCTTCTTTTCTAAACGCAAGTACATCCATATCAAATTTAACCTAAAAACAACCAAAATGTTTGATAGCCAGCCTCATTAAGAATTCTCCTTGACCCGAAACAATTGCCTCCAATAATTGTTTATGGTGTACGATAGATTGCCTTTCTAATTATGGGGTTTAACTTCCTAATAAATGCAATACTTGATTCAAAATGCTGTTGATTAGGCCGCATTACTAATTCGTTGTTGTTAAAGAAAGAAAGATAAAAACACTAACAATACCCTTATGACATCAATACGTCAATCTTGTGAAGAGATCAACCTTTCTTTTCTAGGCGAAATCCAAAATTTAGGCTTTTTAATTCTTGCAGACCAATCGCTAAACATTATATCCTTTAGTGATAATTATTTAGCGTATTTAGGATCCGCATGGAACAATAGTTTGCATAAGAATTTATTAAAGGAATTACATCATCATAAAATTATCTCCAATAGTCAAGTTACAGGGCTGCGTAAGCTTATTGAAGAACAGGAATTATTGGAATCTTTGGAATTAAGTATTCATGGCAAGCCATTTCACTTATCCATTCATGAATATCAAGATATTTTCTATTTCGAATTTGAATTTAAAGTGGCCGAGCCTGTGATGAGTATGCACCGCATTAATTCAAAAATATTAGGCATACAACAGGTGAAAACCAATGTTTGGCAATTGTTATGCGGTTATATTCAGGATGTTATCGCAATGGACAGGGTCATGATTTACCAATTTAATGAAGATCAAAGTGGAGTTGTCATTGCTGAAAGTTTAACCGATACGTCACTCGAATCTTTTTTGGGATATCATTATCCTGAATTTGACATTCCTATTCAAGCAAGAACCTTTTATTTGAAAAAACATTGCCGATTTGTAACTGATATTGACCTCCCTAGCATTAAAATTTCAGGAATTTCCCCTGCAGTAATTAATTTATCTTCGATTAATATCCGATCCTTAGCGCCTATACATTTAGAATATTTAAAAAATGCTGGATTTAAATCATCGATAAGTTTTTCTATCATCATCAATAATGTACTTTGGGGTTTAGTGTGTTGCCAGTCTATACAAGCAAAGCATATTGACCTAGCCAATCGAAACTTGGCCTTAGCCTTGACATATTCCGCAGCTGCAAAATTTCAAGAACAAAGAAATATTAAATTACTGCTATTTAAAGAAAAAGTTCAAGAGTTTGAATTATTACTGAAAGAAAAGTTACTCCTAAAACAAGACCCCATTGGAGAATTAAATAACCTCGCGAATGATTTAATGTGGTTTATGAGAAGCGATGGCCTCGCATTGATTCACCAAAATAAGATTCATTTGCATGGGGAAACACCGGCTGAAGAAGATATCCAGCAATTAATGACGGTATTAATCCATGCTCGTGAAGGCCAAACCTTAGTCACTAGTCCAAATATACAATCCCTGATACCTGAAGTACCGGCATCTTACCGAAACTTTCCCGGTATTGCTACTTTCATTGTAGGTGAAAACCGTGATCTTTCCATTGTTTGGTTTAGAAAAGAACTAATTTTTAAACGCAAATGGGCAGGAAATCCAACGAAGCTATACAGCCATCGTGTCGGCAGCACCCAAAGCTCCATTTCTCCAAGAAAATCTTTTGAATTATGGGTAGAAGATGTACAAGGGAAAGCAATTCCTTGGAATGAAAGGCAAACATATTTTTTAACACGAATAAAGCATATCGTTCTGAATGCATTAATCCAAAAATCTCAAGAAATTGAAAGTCTAAACAAAAAGTTAATTGAGCGAAATAATGCGTTAGACACTTATGCCTATACCGTAAGTCATGATTTGAAAAATCCACTTACAGCAATAAAACTTTCTGCGCAATTTATACAACAAAGACCCTTAACAGATAAAGATACCCTAGTCAAGTTTACAGAAAGAATAACGCATTCTGTAGATCAAATGTGTTCCATGCTGGATAGAATTCATGATTTAGCCTCCGCAAATTCCATCACGTTTCAAAAAGAGAAATTGGAATTAAAGGATATGATCGAAGATATCATTTATCAATGTAAAGCACAGTATGGACGAGCAGAAACTCAGATAGAGACCAAAAACATCCTGCCTATATATGGAGAGAAAACATTAATCTATCAGTTATTTCTGAACCTCATTGGCAATGCGATTAAATACTCTTCCAAAAAAGAAGTTCCTCATGTACTCATCCATGCAAAAGAAGAAGATGACTCCGTCGCATATTATATTACGGATAATGGAATTGGGATGGAAGCATCTGATTTGAGTTCCATATTTGAAATCTTTAAACGAATGGATAATGCCCAACAATTTGAAGGCTCAGGTATAGGTATGTCGATTGTAAAAAGAATAATCGACAAATTGAATATTCAGATTCATATTCAGAGTGAAATCAATCGCGGAACCTGCATTCGATTGAATTTTTCAAATCCTTAAATGTAACGTGGAATCGCTTAACGAAAAATATTTTGAACAATTCCGTGAAATGAGGTGTTTAAAATCTAATAACTACACAGCACAAAAAAACATGCAATTATGAGCACAGAAAATTTAAGCAATCAAGAGGCAATTGAAAAACTACAATCTATTGTCAATAGCATAGATATAGGTATGCTGAGTACCTTTCAAAAAGATGAACCCTATCCTTATATTGTTCCTATGAGTAGACAAGAGGTCGATGATCAAGGGCAAATTTGGATTATGTTATCTTCAGAAAGTAAAACCTATCAAAATTTGCAGAAAAACAATAAACTCACCATTACTTATGCTGATCCAAAAAACTACTGCTTTCTAACGATAAGTGGCACGGGGAAATTATTAAGAAATCAAGCTCAAATAGACAAATATTGGAATAAAATGATGGAAGCCTGGTTTAATGAAGGTCAAAATGACCCTAAAATTCAATTACTTTGTATTAACCCAGAGGATGTTTACTACTGGGATTCAAAATCCAACAAAATAGTAACCCTATTTAAAGTAGCAGCAAATGCAATAGCTGGACAAGATTTTGATATTGGAAGAGATGGAAACCTGAACATAGGTTAAATCTCCCATTTATTAAGACAATATCCATAACTCCGCTATACTAATAAAACTAAAAAATTTATATTATTATATGTTAAAATTACATTTATTAAGTTAATTTACTAATTAAATTAGTAAATTTGTTATGTGATTTCAATATTAATAATATGATAACACTAGCAGAAAAGCTTAATATACTCGCTGATGCCGCCAAATATGATGTAAGTTGTAGTTCTAGCGGAGGCAATCGCAAAAACAAAGGTGGAATAGGTGATTCCTCGAGTTCTGGAATATGCCATACGTATACCGAAGATGGTCGATGTGTCTCCTTACTGAAAATTCTTTTAACTAATTATTGCATATACGATTGTGCATTTTGTGTAAGTCGTCGAAGCAATGATATTCAGCGAACGGCATTTTCAGTGAACGAAGTCGTCGAATTGACAATGAACTTTTACCGTAGAAATTACATTGAAGGGCTGTTTTTAAGTTCAGGTATTTTCAAGTCTGCAGATTTTACGATGGAAAGATTGATGCGCATTGTAAAAAAACTAAGAACAGAGGAACGCTTTTATGGATATATTCATTTAAAAACTATTCCCGGAGCAAGTGAAGAACTCATTAAAGAAGCGGGACTATACGTAGACCGCATGAGTATTAATTTAGAAATCCCTACAGAGGAAGGATTAAAGCTCGTGGCACCAGAGAAAGACCATGATTCTGTCCGAAAACCATTGGCTTATGTAAATAGCCAAAAAAAGATGTTCCAGGAAGAAAAAGCGGTATTAAAACATGTTCCATCATTTGTACCTGCTGGCCAAAGCACACAAATGGTCGTGGGCGCAACCCCAGAAAATGATTATGAAATCATGAAGATTTCTTCAGAATTTTACCAAAAATATCAATTAAAAAGAGTGTATTACAGTGGATATGTCCCCATCAATGCCGAGAATAACTTATTACCACAAATTGGAACTTCCCCACCACTAATACGTGAAAATAGACTATATCAAACAGATTGGTTATTGCGCTTTTACAAGTTTGATTTGGAAGAAATCTTAAATCCTACCTTTCAGGATTTAGATCTCGATATTGATCCCAAATTAAGTTGGGCTTTAAGAAACCCACAGGTATTTCCTATCGATATTAATACCGCCGATTATCAACTTATCCTAAGAATTCCAGGAATTGGAAGAAATTCAGCAAGAAAGATAGTGCAGTCTAGAAAGTTTGGTAGAATTTATGAATATCAAGTAAAAAAAATGGGTATTGCCTACAATCGAGCGCGATTTTTCATGTGTTGTGCAGATACAAAAAGCACCTGGGGGGACTTACCCATGGCAAATGTAAAAGAATCTATATTATCATTAGGAACTAGCAAATATTCATCCATTAAAACGCCACAGCAGCTCTCCTTATTTTAATGATATACTATATTTTCGATGGTTCCTATAATGGCTATCTTAGCGCCTTTTTTGCGATGTACGAAAACAAAGAATTTAATGCTATCCCTAGCCTTGAAGAAGATATGGGGAATGAGTTATTTAGCCAAAAGAAAACAATTCACACAGATCCACAAAAAGCAGCACGGATAATAAAGTCATTAGAAAAAATATTAGGCAAGCATACAACAGCCTTGTTTTTCAACAATTTCCTTTCTGAAGACCGTAAGGCTTGGTTGATCAGTTTTAGACTGATGATTCAAATTTTTAAAGGAAATCATTTTATATTAAAAAACTATGGCCATGCAGATAGTTTATATTTTTCAGACATACTAAAAAAGGTAAGTCGGGAAAGACATCGCATGAAAGCATTTATTCGTTTTCAAAAAGATGAGCATGACCTGTATTCCGCGATAATTGACCCAGATTTTAACGTGTTACCTTTAATTGTTCGATTTTTTCAAAACAGATATGCAGATCAACAATGGATCATATTTGATGTAAAGCGGAACTATGGATACCATTATGATTTACGACAGGTACATGAAATCATCCCGTCCAGTTCGATAAATCAAGAGCAAGCTTTAGCTGTTCCTATCGATTTAGATGCCAAAGAACCGTTGTATCAGTTATTATGGAAAACATATTTTAAATCGACCAACATTGAATCTCGGAAAAATTTAAAATTGCATATTCAACATGTACCAAAACGGTATTGGAAATATTTAGTCGAAAAACAAGATTAATTTAGAATTTCAACACTGCCTAATTTAGTCAAAATAAAACCCTTAATTGACCTGAGTCTGATTTATCGTTAACGTATTACCCATATCTTGAATAGGGAAAAACTGTGCACGTTCCTTGCCCGCTGGTGAATTTGGACCATGTAAAACCAAAAATAAATTTCCTTTTAAATCTTTAAAGATCATTCCATGCCCACCATTTTTTTCAAATATGGGATTAACTTCTTGCTCCCAAGGGCCATGAATGCTACCTGTGGTCGACCGCGCTACCCCTACCGCATAATTTCCATTCATAAACTAGACCAAATCATCAAAAGTTCTCCGGTTTTGCTTTGATAAACATAACAGCCATCGGTTACATAGCTCCTCGTTTGATCCTTATGCCTTGTGCCAGTAGACCATTTTGCTTCGGAGGCTTTAAATAATGTTTTAGATTTACCCTTGGTTTTGGACAAATCTTTTTCCAAGGCAATTAATTCCATGGTGCCATCATTGATTTGTACCCATTCATGGCAATAAATCATATATGGGATTCCTTTTTCAACCCATAGTGTACCGTCTAAGGTCATATCTTTCATGTCCAAATGTGGATCTTTAGCAAAAGATTTAAAAGGTCCCAAAGGATTATCTGCTTTAAATATCTGCACTGATCGGTATTGGTAAGGCGGCCAGTCTGCTTTTGCTGCTTTCCAAGTCTTGTCTGTATTTATAGTTGCAAAAATATAATAATGACCTTGATACTCATGAACCTCAGGCGCCCAAATCCCACCATTTAGGGTGTTTTCTTCAGGAATTTGCAATACCTGAATAGGACCTTTCCAGTTTTGCATATCGGTGCTTTCATAGGCAGCAACACCCCCTACGATTTTACCATTATCGAGTTTCACAGACTGCGATTTGTACAAAAGATACCTGTTTTCTTTTTTATCGGTAATGACGAATGGATCACGTATAGGTAAGTCTTCCGTCTTTATCAGCGCTTGACTATGAACATGATTTATGCCAATAACGAACATAAATAGATAAATCAGAAAAGATAAGCTTATGGGTTTCATAGGTTGTATGTTGACTTCGGTTTAAATGTCTAATATACATGTATTTTAGCAATATACTAAATCAGCACAGGCTATTTCCGAAGATAAAATTTAGTCTGAACCCAATACTTTCAAGGATCTTGCTTGGATCTTCATCGGATCTTATGCGGAATTCCTTCGAAAAATTTCGAACAAGATCCGTTTCATATCCATTGCTATTCCATAGTTCACTCCTCTTATTTGTCCCAGCAATAACAAAATAATCCAGTAAAATGTTAACCTAAAAAACTTGAATAGAATAGCCTGCAAGTTCCTAAACCTATGATTACCGGAATGATTCCATCCATGAATAATTAATCCGTAAAAAAACAAGAAAGGATACATCCAAAAATCGATTCCTAAACAAATTATTAGTACATCTATCCTTTCCTCCTATGGCTTATCAGGAATCGTTTTTTTCAATAAATGCAACTTATTATTAAATAGATTGTATGTTTTATCAGAAAAATTTTGGTTTAAACCTATAAAATAAACTACTTTTGTAAAATAATTAATCTCAAAACAATACTTTTTGTTTATAAATTAATTACAACATATATATTCTTACAAACGAAGTAGATACGCAATCTCATGCAGTATTATAAAAAAGAAAGCAAATTACTTGTAGCGGTAGATTGCATAATTTTTGGATTTAACGGTGAAACCATTGATATTTTATTAATTAAGAGAGGTTTTGAACCAGAAATTGGCAAATGGAGTTTAATGGGAGGATTCGTTCAACCGGACGAATCTCCAGAACGATCTGCTTCACGAGTCTTAAAAGAGTTAACGGGATTAGAAAATATCTTTATGGATCAATGTGGTGTTTTTGGAAAGCCCAACAGAGAGACTGGAGAAAGAGTAATCAGTATAGTCTATTATGCTTTAGTGGATAAACAAAAATATCAAAATACTCAAAATGATCGATATGAATCGCAATGGTTTCCACTTAAAGAAATCCCTAAACTTATTTTCGATCACCATGACATGATAGACCAAGCGATCCGAGAATTGCAAAGTAAGGCTGCCTTATACCCTATTTTATTTAAATTATTGCCGGAAAAATTCACCATACCTCAAATTGCTACCATCTATGAAAATGTTTATCAAATCACCTTTGATAAACGGAATTTTAGTAGAAAACTTAATGCTTCTGGGATATTGATCAAACTAAATGAAAAAGACAAGGAAAATTCCAAAAGGGGCGCCTATTATTTTCGAATAAACAAAGATTTGTACAAAGAAAAGGTTATGTCCTTCATCCGACACTTGCCCAGTTGGTCGATTGAATAGATAGGCACTACGCATTCTTTTAACAAACTATTGAACCCAAATTTCGTCTATAGCTAAATTTGGTTTCTTATTTGGATGAAAGCGCCACTCGGGCAATTGATCAAAAGGTTCTGCAAGTATTCGTATCGATTTCACCACTTGTTTCTCCAAATTGAGTTTTACCGTAAACTTTCCTTTTTCATAATCCTCGTCCAGGTCTGGAATGGTTTGCGATAAAACTTCTTCAAAATTTACGGCATCTTTAGAAATGAAAAACCGCACACGACGAGGCTTAAATATCCAGTGACGAGCATCATCTAGAAATTGTGTTTCAATGTATTGGATCTCTTCGGCTTTATCAAAATGAATTGTTGCATCCAAAGGCTTGCCATTGAAAATAAGCCAGTTATAACTAAAATCTAAATATCCTGGATTTTGATCTATTAAAGTCTTTAATCCTTTGGCAGGAAAATCAGGAACAAAAGGATGTGCCAAAGTAACGTGAGCTTTTGCTGCCAAATTTGGTCTCACTTCACTCTGCAGTATTTTTCTCCATTCTGCCGCGTACAGCGAATCCGTCATTCCGTCTTCCGATAATTCTTTAATATCCGAAGTATTCAAGGAATGAATGAATCGTTGAAGTTTTTCTTCAAATTTTGGTTTCACTTTCCATTGTCCCTCTTCAAAGTCGTAAATCCCATGCTTATCAATTCCAAAAAATTTGGCTTGTTGGAAAACCACGTATTCAAACGACAACCTAATTTTTGCTATCCTTTTTGCGAATAAAGGATTATCCGCTACTGCATCTTCTGCACGATCCAATATGCTGCTGTATAGGTCTATAGCTTCTGGGGATAGAAAGTCTCGATGATTATCGATGGGATTGCCATAAATATCCAATTTGGCTTGCTTGCTTATTAAATCTTCACGAATAGTTTTTATATACCGTAAGATCTCTTGAGCTGCTTTTCCATAATATCCTTGAACAAATTCGGCAATCAAATCCTCTTCTTTTAAATCAGGATTCCATAATAATTTTGCCAATAAATAGGCTTTTAATTCTGCGAAATCTGAATAGGTATGGCCACTCCCTTGAGCAAAAACCCCCTGAACTTGATTATTCTTAAAATATCGAATATTATCTCCTATAGTTCCCCATTGTGGAAATGGCGCAAGGTAATTGGTAAATTGGGTATAATAATCCCAAACGAAAATATGGGATGCTTTTTCTTTCCATCGATTGAGTTGAGAGCGGAATGCCTGAGCACTAGGCTCTTTACTTAAAGGATTGCTACGGTAAGCATCTATACTACTTAACATGACGTACACATTAGGCAGAGCTTTTTCTTTAAGTGGTGGATTGGCACTGTAGGTATAGGCTAGCGTAGTAAATTTCTGCTTTGGAAATTCTTGAGCTACTTGATTCACAAATCTCATTAATGATCCTTGTGGGCCACCTTCTTCTTGATCAATTGCTTTACACTCATCGCATTCGCAATATCCAAGATCATCATTAGGACTGATAGACCAATAGGTCGCATCCGGTTGATCGGCGATCAGGTGTTGAAATTTATCTTTAACCAACTGAAAAACCGCTGGATTTGACAGGCACAATTGATTGGGTTGTCGTTTTCCTCGATAATATGAAAAATATTCCGGATGCTCTTGAAAATATTCAGCTGCTGGAATTAGTTTATTGAAACTATGCCCCCATAAGCCCCACAATTTCTCCAAATTGTGTAGCCCATGCCAATCTAAATATTCCTCATCCAATTCCGTTGGAAAGTAAACTTCTCGGAAGTCAAAAGAAGGTTTCGCAGATAAATGAAAGGTGCTAGGTAAACTGAGTTGTTGATGTTTAGGAATATGGGTACCCTCTTCCCCAATATACCATTTTCTTGCTCCTAAGAGATTTTCGATCAATTGATAGGTAGCAAATAGGATGGTTTCACCAGATGCTTTGATATGGATATTTTTCCCTTGTACGCTTATGTGAAATTCATCCTTCAGAGCGGGATTAGCTGTATTGGAAAAAATTATACTGGGCTGTTTGCTCGTCTTTGTATGATGTATTGGCAATTCAAAATCAGTAGATTTTCTAATGTAAGACTGCAAGATGACAGCCGCTTTTTCAGCGTATCTATCTTTTGAAGGTAGTAAAATAACATAATCACTTTTTCCACTCTTCATGAATTGAATACTTTTCTGCGCGTAAGTACTCGAAACCAACAAATTCATAGCTATAAAAATCAACCACCTTAACATATTAAAAATAACGTTTTAGGCTCAAATTTAAATTAAATTGATTTAAATAGTTAATATCTGTGATTTTGTAAATCGACCAATTCCCATTTGAACCAACAATATATTTACCAAATTTATGCTGTATTCCCATTCCAATAGCATATGATTTGAATACGGAAGGATTGTTATAAAATAAATAACGTTCCCTATCATCCGGAGATGTTCCTAAATTCCCGAGTATGGTAAAGAAAGTTTCAGGTTTATTTTCATTGTAATAATACCTCCAAGATCCTGCAAAGGAGGTCTCTATGCGGTCTTGGTCGAAGGTTAAGAAACTTCTTAAGTAAAAAAAGTTAGCGCCAATATATTTTCCTATCGAGGCAACACCTGAATAATTTCCCTCCCCTATTTGCGGTTTCATATACCTTAACCCAAGGTCAACCTGCCAAGTAGGAAATTCTTTATAAATCGTATATGCAGCCCGCCAAGTAGGAAAGGCTAAGCTTGTAGAATAAGCCACACTGTTGTAGGAATATACGGTTTTGGAATAATTCATCCATGATTCCAGCAAATACTGAAAACCCTCTCCATTTCTCAAATTGGCCCAATTAACCTGACCAGACAAGGATATTTTAGGATTTAGTTTTGCACCCAATCCTAGGCCACTCATGAAATAAGTTCCTACAGGTCTATCGTAACTTACAAAGGATTGATCTAAAATCAAGTAATAGGTATAGGTCTTGTTATCCTCATATACACTTTTCAATTCCGTATAAGCTGTTTCTTTTGGATTAAGTATGATCAAAGAGTCCATAATCTCTGCTGCCTGATGATATTCCTTTTTCGAAGCGTACCAAGCGGCTATCTTATTTAAATTAGATTCCGCCTCGTACTTTTCTAGGATTAATTGTCTATATAATCCGATAGATAGGTCAGGATTATTGAAATGAGTTATGTTGGCCTTTAATTGCAGCACGTCTAAGCGATCTGGATGTGCTAAAAGAATAGAATCCAAGAGTTGCATATCCGCCAAGGAGTTTTTTTGAGCAATCCCTTTTAGGGTTTGTTCTAATTTCAATGTGTTCCTCTGTGCTAAGGTTTCCTCATCGTATTCTTTCTTTAGCTGATGAACATAATTTTGATCCTTTTCCAGAAAATTTGAGGTAGTCCAGATGGCATCAGCCTCTTGATAATTTCCCAATTTCCAAAGTGATCTTGCTAATCCACTATAAGCATCTAAGTAATTTGGATTACTCGCTATAATTTGGCGAAAATACTGTGCTGACCAATCATAATTGCCCATTTTTAGATAGCTTATACCCATGATATAGGTAAAATCTAAATAAGAAGGATATTTATTAAGCACTGTTTTGGCTAGTTGGATCGCCTCATTCAGCTGATTCTGTTCGACATATTTTAGTCCCGTTTTTACTAAATCATCTGGATTTTGATCTTTTCCTTCCCACTTTACTTGCGCAAAACTAGGTTGTATAGAAAATATAAGGAGTAATACGTATAGTATCTTCAATGTCTTCATGTTAATCAATTAATTCTGCTTTTTTTACTGTACCTTTTCTGACCATTTCTCCCCACACATGTTTCTTTCCACGTAATTCTTGCACATAGCCCTTCAAACTACAGAATACAATGATTGGATGATAAATAAATGGTTCAAAAAAGGCAATCATACACAATCTTCCTACTTCAAACCAGTTATCATAATATTTACTGATCAAGTGGTCGAGTAAAATGGAATAGGTGGTCATAAAGACGGAAAAGCTATAAACCATCAGCAGGATAAGCGCAGCCATATCCCAATTGATTGCACCAATCGAAGCCATAAATATGAAGAAAATGAGACCCAATAGTTCAACAATTGGGGCAAAAAATTCAAACAGCAAATTATAAGGCATCACTACGGTACCCAGTTTTTTATATTTTGCATTGAATATCAATCTACGATGATCTTTAATGATTTGAAACAAGCCTCTAGACCAACGAATCCGTTGCCTTACAAAGGTTTTCAAATTGTCGGGGCCTTCAGTCCAACACAATGTTTTGGGAATGTATTTTACCGCATAATCAATTTTTTCCTCGCAGCAATAAGCACACATACGGATAAGAATCTCCATATCCTCGCCCAAAGACTTGATATCGTATCCACCTGTTTTCAATAATATTTCTTTATCAAACAAACCCAATCCGCCAGAAACATTGGATACCGCATTAAAGCTAGACCAACCCATTTTTCCAAATAAATAAGCCCGTATATATTCCATTTCTTGAAATCGAACAACATAATTGGATGGCAAATTAATTTTTTCAATTTTTCCAGATTCGACAATACACGAATTGGACATGCGTAACGTGGCACCTACCGCAATGACACGTTTGCGCGAAGAAAGAACCGGTTGAATTAGATCACTTAAGGTTTGACTAGCCAGTACAGAATCAACGTCGGTATTAAGGATATAAGGAAATATCGCGACATTTAATCCCGCATTGACGGCATCCGCTTTACAACCGCCATTGATTTTCGTAATAATAGTTAATTTCCGGAATGATATATTGGTGGATCGATAGATCCGTAATATCGGTGAGGATATTACTTTATACTCAATGTAATATTCAGGAATTTCTACCAGCTCAAATTCTTTTATTAGTTTCTCTAAGGTATTGTCTGTACTCCCATCATCCACAACGATAATTTCATACCTTGAATAGTGCAGGGTGAGTAGTGAACGTACATTATCAATGATAGTTACCGATTCATTAAAAGCTGCGGCTATAATGCTAATACCTGGCGCATTATCGGATTGTCTTAACTTGGAATCGCTCCAGTACCTACCTATCGATATAAATTTCAATATGGCAATTAAAGAACTTACAAATAATACAACGTATACGATGAATAATGCCAGGGAATAAGACCCAAAAAAATATTCTAAGGTATGAATCACAACTATATATATTTAATTAATGGGTTTTTAATAAATTTTATCAACTTCAAATTTTCTTCTTCAGCATGTTGTTCCAATTCATCTAGGATTCCTGGAGCCGTTTTTCTTAGTGAATAGATGGATCTTAAACTATGTTTACGGTAAGATATCGGCAGTGCAATATTCTCAAACTGGGTTTTTAAAAATGGAATCGCTCCTCCTACAGATAGTCGACCTAATGCTTTCAATATCTCTAACCTAACTTCTTCTGATTCGTGTTCGTATTTTTCAATTAAGAACGACTCCTCTTCATATAGCATCAACTTGCCAATGCTATTTACCACTTTCACCTTCAATGCATTGTCTCCTACTTCGAACAGTTTTAATAACGTTTCCTTCGAATCATATTCTTGATAGTTCACAATCAAATCCAATAAAATGGCGTTTAGATTGTAATGATTTGTGGCTTTCAAAAAGGGATGAAATTTAAAGCTGTTGGAATTTTTTATTTTTCGGATACTTTCGTATAATTCTATGACATCAAGTTTATTAATCGCATTTATCTTCCCAAATATTAAAGGCAATGCTTCTAATCCTTTTAACTTAATTAAATGATCACGGGTGGATCGGACAACTTGCCCATTTTTAGATTCTAAAAATTTTACAGCCATTTCATCTGAAATAGGCTCTTGCATAATGGTTAAATCATTGAGCGTAGCAATGATTTCAGTATTATAAATAAATGATTTTTGAAGCTTCTTTAAAGAAAGTTTATTTAAATTATTTACCCTAAAAATACGAATAATGAATTCTCGGTAATCGCCGGCCAACAATTGATAATATTGTTTTAAAACAAATCTCAATGCCCTTCGATCCGCAGTATCCTCGACATGAATTCCTCGAAGATTTAAACGAACATCTTGATCGAAATTCGCATTTTCCATATAAAGGGTTCCTTCGATTATTTCACTTAAAATAGGCTCAATCTTTTCTAACGATTTTTGATAACGATAGGTGCGGTATTGAAATGAGGCTATAATGAAGATTACTAGTATCCATACCAAAATCCAAAAGAATATAGCGATATATATTAAAACCCTCCAGATTTCGCTATCGAATAGATTAAATTCAAAGTTCATTAATAAAAAACTTCATTCAAATGATGACGAACTCTAGTCACTAATTCAGCAGGCGAAACAGGTTTTTTCAAGAAATCATTTGCTCCTAATTCAAAACCCTCACGAACATAGTTTTCATCCGTAAAGTCTGAAACTATTATTATACGAGCATTTAAATTTTGCGGGCTTTTTCTGATTTGATTGATTACCTCCATCCCATTCAAATAGGGAAGCATAATATCTACAAGAAATAAATCGAATTGTCCATTTTTGATAGATTCAACAGCCTCTTTTCCAGATCGACAAATAAAAACTTGGTATCCATCACGCTCTAGAAATACTCTCATCATATTTAAAAGGATTTCATTATCCTCTGTTATCAAAATTTTTTTCATACTTGGGGTTATGTTCTTCTAAGTAGCTATAATTTAATAGAGTATAATCGTTATTAATTGATTTCCTATAATGTAAATTATATCACACAAAGTAAATGAATTAATTTGCGTTTTTATGCGTGTTTTGTATCAATTATTGGTAAATGTAATTATTTGACTACAAAATTGTCTATTTATATGAAGTTAATAAATCTTCCAATTATTACTTAATGTGTAAACACATATTTTTTGATTTTTGATTTGGATTAAAAAATAAAAAAAATCAAAAAAGGACTTATTAAAGCTTTATTATAGATTACTGCATATTTTTCAAACACTTAGCACTAGGTTACCCCAAAAAAATTAGGAGAGGAAAGCCTACTGATGCTGGGAAATAGAAGACTGCTAAATATCTTATGACAATATGATGACAAACCAATCTTTGTTATATTATTAAGACTCCTATTATCTAATAGTTAATATTAAGTGATAATTTTTATTTTATTTAGTTATCCGTATTTAATATTCGTAAACTAAAAAAAACAAACTATCTGTATCAGGAATATGAACAGATTTAAAATATAACTTTCATTTTATAACAGAAGATTACAGAGTCGCTATTTAAATTCAATCAACTATTAACCGTTTGGATATTTCATAAAAAAAACATCGAAAGTTTTGAAGAAGAAATAAATAATTCTTAACTGTTAAATTTTAGCATTAAGGAATAAAACTAAAAAGCTTGATTCATACCGTAGAAAGGAAAATAATTTACCCAAAAATCAAATAGGTAAAACGATATAGGTCTATTTTTCTGAACTTATTCTAAATCACAGGACAGCACAGGATGCTAACTTATATCATGTTCGTTAGATTTGAACTACGGATATTATTTTATTAACCGAAATCGTATCCATTTTTAACCAGATATAAATAAAAGGATAGTTAAACATGCTTTCCGACAACATAAACTTAAAGCAATAATTAGATTAAACGATTAAAGCATTACTATTAAAGGCATTGCAACAATTTCAGCATGCGTTTAATAACATGTTTAAAAAGAAATTCATCACCTTAAAAGGTAATGACATGACTTTTTTATGTCGTCTTTCGAAGAATAACATTAATCACCTATAAACTAAATTTATGATAAAAGCGAAATACCTCTGTATGAAAACCGCTTTACTTGCATCGTTTATCTTCTTAGGACAGCATCTCTTATTTGCACAAGATTTGCGACTAACAGGTAATGTAAAAGATAAGGATGGCAACTTATCTGGAGTTACAGTACAAGTAAAAGGAGTTCAAAAATTGGGTACTCAAACCGATCAAAATGGTAATTACATTATTGATTTGAATGCTAGGCCTGCAACACTAGTTTTTAGCAACGTCGGTTATTTAACCAAAGAAGTTGCTATTAACAATGAAAAAGAATTAAACATCACCTTATTAGTAGACTCAAGTACTTTAGAAGAAGTCGTAGTCGTTGGATTTGGTACCCAACGAAAGACCGAAGTTGTAGGTTCTGTAACTTCCGTAAGACCTAAAGACTTAAAAATTCCCGCAAGTAATTTAACAGCAGCATTTGCTGGTAATGTAGCCGGTATGATTGCATATCAACGTAGTGGTGAACCCGGTGCAGATAATGCAGATTTCTTTGTAAGGGGTATTACTACCTTTGGTGCAAATACAAGACCTTTAATTTTAATTGACAATATCGAGTTGACTACAACGGATTTAGCAAGGTTACAACCCGATGATATAGAAAGCTTCTCCATAATGAAAGATGCTACCGCAACCGCACTTTATGGCGCGAGGGGAGCAAATGGGGTAATATTAGTCACTACGAAACGAGGAGCTGAAGGGCCTGCAAAAATATCATTCAGAAGTGAGTATTCTGTCAATAGACCTACCAATAATATTGAATTGGCAGATCCTATAACATATATGAGATTAGAAAATGAGTCCATTTTAACTCGAAATCCATTAGCGGATATTCAATATTCTCAAGATAAAATTGAAAATACGTTAAAGCCTGGATCAAGTCCATATATCTATCCTGCAAATGATTGGCATAAAATGTTATTTAATGATTATGCTACATCTCAACGCGGAAATTTAAGTGTAACTGGTGGTGGTAAAGTAGCGAGATACTTTGTTTCATCTGCCTTTATGAAAGATAATGGTATATTGAAAGTCGACAAAAGAAATAGTTTTAATAATAATATCGATTTTAAAAACTATAACTTGAGAGCGAATGTTGACATTAACATCACCCCTATTACGCAATTAGCGGTTAGGTTAGCTGGTAACTTTGACGATTATACAGGTCCACATTCTTCTGGACAAGACATGTATTACATGGTTATGCACAGTAATCCGGTTCAATTTGCACCATATTATCCGATTGATGACGATTTCCAATTTACCAAGCACATCATGTTCGGAAATGCTAGAAATAATGCTTACCGAAATCCCTATGCGGAAATGGTTAGAGGATACAAGGATCGTTCTAGATCACAAATCCTAGCCTCTGTTGAAGTCAATCAAGATTTAGAATTTATCACGAAAGGTTTAAAATTAATGACGATGTTAAACCTATCTAGATTATCTGAGTTTAGTGTATATCGTATGTATAACCCATATTTTTATCAACTAAGAGGAGGTTACGACAGCTTTACCGGAGAATACCATTTAGAACGTACTAATGAAAACTCAGGTACAGAATATTTAGGGTATGGGGAAAGTGGTAAGGATGTGGAAGCTACTACCTATTCAGAAACGAGATTAAACTACAACAACACATTTAATAAACATGGAATTAGTGCTTTAGCCGTATTTACGACTAGACAATGGATTGCAGCCAATCAAGGTAACCTACAACTTTCACTTCCTTCAAGAAATGTTGGTTTAGCGGGTAGAGCAACTTATAATTACGATCAAAAATATTTCTTCGAATTCAACTTTGGATATAATGGTTCCGAACGTTTTGCTGCAAACAATCGTTGGGGATTTTTCCCGTCTGCAGGAGCAGCATGGACCATCTCGAATGAGAAGTTTTGGGAAAATTATAGAGATGTTGTTAGCAACTTAAAAGTACGCTATACGTATGGTTTAGTTGGTAATGACCAAATTGGTGACCGTTGGGATCGTTTCTTCTATCTTTCTCAAGTGAATATGAACGATGGTTCTAGAGGTGCAACGTTTGGGGAGAATTTAGAAAATTGGAGGAGTGGAATACGTATTAACCGTTATGCCAATTCAGAAATTACTTGGGAAACATCGACCAAACAAAATATGGCTGTTGATATAGGTTTATTCAACAAAGGCAAAATAACCTTAGAATATTTTAATGAGAATCGTAAAAATATTTTAATGACACGTGCTGCTATTCCAGCAACAATGGGTCTTCAAGCACAAGTTAGAGCAAATATAGGAGAGGCTGCTGCAAAAGGTTTTGAAGTACAATCTGATTTCCAACATTCCTGGAATGAACATTTTTGGACTTCAGCTCGTGCTAATTTCACCTATGCTACCAGCAAGTTTAAAGTATATGAGGAGCCTGAATATAGAGAAAATTACCGCAGCAGAGTTGGACATTCCTTACAACAAAATTGGGGATATATAGCGGAACGCTTGTTTATGGATGATTCAGAAGCAAACAACTCTCCTGCTCAACAATTCGGTAGTGAGTATGGTGGTGGAGATATTAAATACTTAGACGTCAATAAAGATGGTCAAATTACAGGTGCGGATCAAGTGCCTATCGGAAACCCCACTTCACCAGAAATTATTTATGGATTTGGTGTATCCGTTGGATATAAAGGTTTTGATGCCTCTGTATTCTTCCAAGGTTTAGCAAATGAGTCATTCTGGATTAATCCAGTTGAAACAGCTCCTTTTCAAAATCAAACACAATTAATCAAAGCTTACGCTGATAGTCACTGGTCTGAAGATAATCAAGATATGCACGCATTATGGCCGAGATTAAGTAGCACATTGAATTGGAACAATATGCAATCAAGTACTTGGTTCATGCGTGATGGATCATTTATCAGATTAAAACAAGCGGAATTAGGATATACAGTTCCGGGTAAATGGAAGGATAAATTTAAATTAAACAACCTTCGTTTTTACTTTAGTGGAACTAACCTACTATTGTTTAGCAATTTCAAATTATGGGATGTTGAAATGGGTGGAAATGGTTTAGGTTATCCCCTGCAAAAAGTGTTTAACCTAGGTTTAAACATGTCATTTAATTAATTTAATTGAAGAAGCTATGAAATTATTTTTGAAAAATATAAGAATTAAATTTTTATTGCTAATCACCTTCACCTCTTTCTCTATGTCCTGTAATAAATACCTGGATATAGTTCCTGATGATGGATTAGCAACTTTGGAGAGTGCATTTAGTATGCGGGCTACTGCAATCAGATATTTATACACCTGTTATGGATTTCTTACCTCAGAAGGAAATCTTGATGGTGATCAAGGCTATATGTCTGGTGATGAGTTATGGACTATCATCGATCGTAGAGAGAGTGGTGGTGTATGGGGTGGTGGCATTTTCAATATTGCAAGAGGTTTGCAAAATGCTTCAGGACCTATTGCGAATGACTGGGGAGGTATATACGAAGGTATACGTGCTTGTAATATACTTTTGGAAAATATAGATAAAGTACCTGATTTACCAGAATGGGAAAAATTGCAATGGATATCGGAAACCAAATTTTTAAAGGCTTATTTCCATTTTCATTTGATGAAAAAATGGGGACCTATTCCAATTATTCGTGAAAATTTAGATATCAACGCCAGTGTAGAACAGGTGCGTGTATATCGTGATCCCATGGAAGAATGTTTCGATTATGTAATTGAGCTTTTAGACGAATCATTAACAGATTTACCATTAAAAGTTCAAACACGTGAAGAGTTAGGCCGTATTACCAAACCAATTGCCGCAGCAGTCAAAGCTAAGGTAATGGTTTATGCAGCAAGCCCTTTATTCAATAATAATCAAGACCAAGCCACCTTAATTGATAAAAAAGGAACAAAATTATTTAAAACAGATAAAACTCCTGAAGAAGTTAAGAAAAGATGGGATGATGCAGTTATTGCTTGTAAAGAAGCTATTGATTTGGCGCATGAGGCAGATCATAAACTTTACTATCACCAAAGTAGGGTGAGAATTAGCGATACATTAATGAAAGAGATGGATTTAAGAAATGCAATTACGGAAAAATGGAATGAAGAAGTTGTATGGGCAAATACCCACACTTCATTAGGCGCGAATAGGAATCTACAAATGGCCGCTTCTCCTAATTTACAATGGATTCAATATCCAGATATGCCCGGTTTATATAATCACCTTCAAGCACCTTTAAAAGTAGCAGAAATGTTTTATACCGATAAAGGATTACCTATAGAAAATGATGTACAATGGGGTGATATATTTAAGTACGACTTAAGATCAGGAACAGATGCCGAAAAATGGTATATCAGAAAGGATTATATTACTGCAGCAGTCAATTTTAATAGAGAGCCAAGATTTTATGCTTGGTTAGGATTTGATGGTGGACAATGGTATGGTCAATCAGTAGAGGTAAATAATCCACTGCCTGCAGATTTATTTTGGGTAGCTGCACGAGCTGGAGGTAATCAGCAAAAGAAAGGTTATGATTGGGGACCTGTAACAGGTTATTATTTGAAAAAAGTTATTCATCCTCAAAGTAGACAAACATCGGCAACTGGATATGATGCTATCGTTTATCCTTGGCCAATGATTCGCTTAGCCGATTTATATTTATTATATGCCGAAGCGATTAATGAAGCTGAAGGACCAAATGGTGCTAAAAGTGAAGAAATGTTTCTTTACTTAGATGAGATTAGAGAAAGAGCGGGAGTTCCAGATATTAGAGAAGCTTGGGATGCTTATAGCAATAGCCCAGGAAAATACAATACTCAATTAGGTATGCGGGATATTATTCAAAGAGAGCGATTGATTGAATTATCATTTGAAGGACATCGTTTTTGGGATTTAAGAAGATGGAAAAAAGCACCAATAGAATATGATAAAGGAATATATGGTTATAAAATTACGGCAAGTAAACCTGATGAATATTATCAGAGGGTATTAATTGCAAATCAGCGCTTTTCTCAGAAAGATTATTTCTGGCCATTGAGCATTGGTATGATCGAGCAAAATCCTAATCTAGTTCAAAATATTGGGTGGTAATTAAAGCATCAAGAATTATGAAAAAATTAATATTATATATCGCTGTTCTTTTCTTAATCCTGGGATGTAAAGAATTAGGACGAATAGAACATGTGGACCAGAGTGCACCAGCTCCAGAACAGGTGGTTGTAAAAGAAGTAAAAAACACTTCAGGTGGTGCCATCATTAAATTTCAATTACCAGACGATGAAAACTTATTAGGAGTTAAAGCTGTATATGAAAGAAATGGAGAAATTGTGGAAACTAAAGCTTCTCTTTTCATTGATACATTAGTCGTGGAAGGATTTGGAACCATGAATACCCAAGAAATCAATATATTTAGTATTGGGCGTAATGAGAAACTCTCGGAACCTGTCGTTGTTCAAATTAATCCCTTATTGCCACCTGTACAATCTGTGAGCTTCGATGTTGAATCAGGCTTTGGTGGTGTTGTAATCAATCTACAAAAAAACTTTTCGGAGGCAGATTTAGCTTTAGTCTTAATGGCGGATACTGCTGGAAACGGAAAATTTGCAGATGTACAAACCTTCCACACAAAATCAAAGGAGATAAAATTTCCTAGACGAGGTTTAAAAATAAGACCTACCAAATTTGGAATTTACCTAAGAGATCGTTGGAATAATAAATCAGACACCATTTTTAAAGAATTAACTCCTATTGAAGAAATAAAAATTCCAAGTGATTTATTTAGAAATGCAAGTCTACCTACCGATTACTATTTACCTGCAGAAGGTTCTACAGGATATCGCTTAGAACATCTTTGGTTAGGTGCCGATGCTTCAGATGGAACATTTTATGCAACATCCCACTCTGCTCCAATGCCTCAATGGTTTACTATAGATTTAGGCCGTAAAGTAAAGTTAAGTCGTATTCAAAAATGGCCTAGACCTGATTATGAGTTATATTCCAGTACTGCACCTAGAATTTTCGAGGTTTGGGGAAGTGAAAATCCAAATCCTTCGGGTGCATGGGATGATAGTTGGTTCCTAATAGGAGAATTTGAACAATTTAAACCTTCAGGATATGGGGAAGGTAGAGAAGTTGGTCCAGTCTCTCCAGAAGATCGAGATTACTGGTACAATAAAACAGAATTTGATGTTGTTCCTACTGAAAAAGCACCAGATCCTTATCGTCCTGCAACACATATAAGGATTCGTGTATTATCTACGTTCCAAACATTTGGAACTGAAGCGGATAAAAGCCAAATCATTATAGGCCAATTGGCATTCTGGGGACAAATGGTTAATTAAAAACCCATTTCATTTAAATAAAAGAACATGAAAAAATATTTTTTATATATAATTACCCTACTAATCAGTTTGTCTGCTTGTAAAGAAATGGATACAAACTACAAAGAATTCATTGTCCCAAATGGACATATTTACCCACAAAAAGCAGATTCTTTAAAAATTTATCCAGGTGAGAATCGATTAAGATTAAAATGGTTAAAACCAAAATCACCTAGAATTCTTCATTCCTGGGTATATTGGAATAACTATACTGATTCTTTGAAGGTAGAGTATAATCCAGATATTGATACGATAAGTATTGACATTCTAGATTTAGCAGAAACTACATATACATTTTATATCAAGAATTTTGATGTTGATGGTAATGTATCTATTCCTGCTGAAGGTTCTGGTACTCCTTATGGAGACAACTATTTCATAAGCGCCAATGATCGAACATATGCATCAGCAACAAGAAATGCAGAATTTGTTGGAACTATTAATTGGGGACCTCGAACTTCCGATTTAGTCTATACAGAAATAAAATATGTCCACAATAATGGAGAAATTATAACACTAAGGTCGTATGCTACAGACAGAGAACTTGTAATCCCAGAAGTAAAGCAGGGTGAAACATTCGAATACCGTTCTATATTTCTGCCTCGCAATGGGATAGACACAATTTATAGAAATTGGAAAACCTCTGATATGCCATTTATGGTAAAATTTGCAAGAGATACTTGGACCGCAGTCGCTAAAGGTGGTAACCATGATTGGGGAGATGGTGGAGGTGGTCAACCAAGTTTATTATTTGATGGTAATAGAGCTACTGGATGGCATTCACATGTAAGTACTGCGCTTCCACAATGTGTGGTTGTAGATATGAAATCTCCACATGTTTTGGACAACCTACTAATTTATCCACCCGCTCCAACCAATTGGAGATACTTGAAAGACGTAGAAATCTATGTATCTGATGAGCCTATGGACCCTAATGCCTCGGGTATACCTCTAGCGAGTTGGGGAACACCTGCTGCAAAAGTTCAATACACAGGTGGAGAATCTTTAAAAATAGCTTTCCCTACTCCTCAAACTGGACGATATGTAGCTATTTTATTTAAAAATACAAGCACTACAAATCCATATGTTAGTTTCATGGAATTTGAAGCCTATGGTTTTTAAAAAATAATTCGATAAAAAATGAACTGGGGATTTATGAAAATAGATCCCCAGTTTTTTTATCCTTAGGATATAGAGATTCTTTAGTGATAGTGCATCAACCTGTGAAGTATAACAATAAATCACTAATTTCGTCGTAAATAACAAACTAAACCCTTAAAACCATATTTAACATGAATTTTATGGCTAGATTAGCAATATTAATTTCCTGTATTTCTGTAGTCACATTACCATACAGCTTTGCACAAAATACCCTAAGCATCCCACCTACCTTTGAATCTAAAGTTTTAAAACCAAGTAAAATTGTAGAAAAAGGAAATGGACATTACCTCATCGATTTCGGTAAAGCAGCCTTCGGATCTTTATCTTTTTCCCTAAAATCCAATCATAAAGACTCCCTAATTATCCATTTAGGTGAGAAACTTAAGGATCAAAAAAACATTGATCGAAAACCAGGTGGTTCAATCATCTATCAACACTTTACTTATAAAGATATTTCAGCTCATCAAAATATCGATGTCATATTCAAACCGAATAAAAGAAATGAAAACCCTCCAGCCATTATATTACCAGATACTTTTGGACGGGTATTACCATTTAGATACGTAGAAATTGAAAATCTTAAAGTTCCAATTTCTGATTTACAAATCAATCAAAAAGTATTCAATTATAAATTCAACGACCAAGCAAGCCAATTCAATAGTTCAGACACGGTGTTAAACCAATTATGGGATATGTTTAAACACAGCATCAAGGCAACGAGCTTTGCAGGACTTTATATTGATGGTGACCGAGAAAGGATTCCCTACGAAGGAGATGCTTACATCAATCAGTTAAGTCATTATGTAGTCGATAATGAGTATACTTTAGCACGTCGCACCAATGAATACTTTATCGAAACTCCAACCTGGCCTACCGAATGGTTATTGCATACGGTATTGTTATTCTACAATGATTATATGTATACTGGCGATAAAGAAGTTCTTGAAAAGTATTATGAGAAATTAAAAGATAAAACCTTGCATTTCTTAAAAAGAGAGGACGGGCTATTAGATACCCATAAAGATAGAATCACTCCAGAAATGATGAAATCCGTTGGTTTTAAAAATGAAAACAGCAAAATGGCCGATTTAGTAGATTGGCCTATGAATGAACGTGATGGGCATGAGATGATGCGTGTCAATACGGTAGTCAATGCCTTTTATTACCGCAATCTACAATTGATGGCTGAAATTGCCAAAGTGCTTAACAAAAGTGAAGATGCCACCAATTTCCGCAAGGAAGCTTTAAAGGTGAAGCATGTGTTCAATCAAAAACTTTTTGATTCAGCCAAAGGAATTTACATCGATGGAGAACTCTCCAAACATTCCTCTATTCATTCCAATTTATTTGCATTGGCATTTGGATTGGTTTCTGACGTACACAAAAAGAGTGTCATCGATTACATCAAATCTAGGGGTATGGCATGTAGTGTCTATGCCGCTCAATTTTTATTGGAAGGTCTATATGAATATGGTGAGGCAGATTATGCTTACAAACTGATTGTAAATCAACAAGGAGATCGTAATTGGTGGAATATGATAAAACAGGGTTCTACTATCGCTTGGGAAGCTTGGGATATTAAATATAAACCAAATCAAGATTGGAACCATGCTTGGGGTACAGCACCTTTGAATATTATCGGGAGATATATGTGGGGCATTACCCCTGCGAAGCCTGGATTTACCAAAGCAAGAATTCATCCTCAACTAAGCTCCTTAACCTCTACAGAATTAAATTTACCAACCATAAAAGGAAATATTTTAGCTACTTATAAAAAGAACGGAAATACACACAACTACAGTATTACACTTCCAAAAGAAATGGATGCTGATTTTGTGCTCCCACAAGTTTCTTATATGAAAATTAAAATTAATGGAAAGATTGTGAATCATGAAAACTATATAGTAGCCTTAAAACAAGGTAAAAAATATGCTATAGAAATTGTCATGTAAATTAGCACTAAGAATACAGATAATGCTCAGTCAATACCTCAAAGATAACACGAAAGAATCGCACCAAAAGGTGGAAGGAACTATCCTGCGAAAATTAAAAAAGATAAGCACAGAAGAAGACTATGAACAGTTTTTAAAAAGTTTCTATGCCTATTTTAAAGCGGTAGAAACTGAAACCTCTAAATACATTAGCATCAGTGTATTACCCGACATTCATCGTAGAAGGAATGCAAGTTATATCAAAAATGATATTGATTCCTTAGGGGGCAATGTCCATAGTCTTCCCAGTGCTGCAGCTGTACCTGTGCAATCCACGCTAGAAGCATTAAGTTCACTATACGTATTAGAAGGTTCCATTTTAGGTGGACCCTATATAGTACAGCTACTCAAAAAACAAGGAATTACCCGAGGATTTTCTTTTTTCGAAGGGTATGGAGAACAAAGTTCCATGATGTGGACTTCTTTCATCAACGTATTAAATGATTATGGCAAAGAGAGTGCAGACTATGTATTAGCCTCGGAAATTGCAAATAGAACCTTTCTCCAATTCGAGAACGTTTTCTTAGAAAATCCTACTCTTTAACATCCTGATGATTCGATATTCCAAACAAAACAGCCATGCTTTTTGAGCTAGTACTGTAAACCTATCCATAAAAAGGGCTTATGAATATTCCAATCATAAGCCCTTTTTATATCATTAAAATTAGTGCTATTTTTTAAGTACCCTTAAATAAGCAATGTTCAATCTAATATTAGCAGCAATGCAATACCCCATTTGCAGGAACAATTGGTGCTCTACACACAGCATTTCTGGGTTATTTGCACATTCATTTTTAGTAAATCTAGTTTGTCGACTTAGATTTAGGAATAATAGCCTTTATCAAAGTCGCTAAACCTACGACCAAGGCACCTGCAACCAAGCCAAAACCAAACTCCTTAATAACAGCAGGAATGCTTGGAAAAAGATGATGAAAAAAATCAATATTATGAACAAATATACCACCAGATACTAATAATAAAGCGATAGTACCTATGACAGCTAAACTTTTAATAACAATCGGAAGCAATTTGACTAAACCATTTCCAATCCATGCAATAATACCTTTTCCATTTGCTCGTTTGACCATACTGTGACCCGCATCATCCATCCTTACGATGATCGCAACAATACCATAAACGCCGATGGTAGCTACCAATGCAACCACAGAAACCGTCAAAATCTGAATATATAAACCCTCTGTAAGTACCGTACCTAACGCTATAATGACAATTTCCACCGATAAAATAAAATCGGTAGTTATGGCCGATTTTATTTTTGCATTCTCAGCAACCTCCCCGGTTTCCTCTTGTTCTTTGATCACCTCCTCCCCTTTTTTAGGTCGATGGAATAGGTAATGTATAATTTTTTCAGCGCCTTCATACGCTAAATAAAAACCGCCTAAAATCAATATGTATTGGATGGCGACAGGAAGAAAAGAATTTAACAGTAAGGCAATAGGAACAATAATTAGTTTATTTAAAAACGAACCCTTGGTAATAGCCCATAAAACTGGAATTTCTCGAGAGGCTAAAAAGCCTGTTGCCTTTTCCGCATTTACCGCTAAATCATCCCCTAAAATACCTGCTGTTTTTTTAGTCGCTATTTTACTAGCTACTGCTACGTCGTCCATTAATGCTGCAATATCATCCAATACTGCAAAAATCCCTGATGCCATAAATTTCCCTTAATATTAGGCTCTAAAGTAGAGATTTAATCGATAAATATTAAATAATTTTCGATGTTTACCCTCCGATTGTTTTTTTGAGATGTCAATTATTTTGGCTATTTTCAATTCATCTAATAACCTCACATAAATCTAACCTATGCAAATCAATTCTTATAGCAATTGGCTATGTTTAATTTTGTTTTTTTTATCCCCAGCATTACTAAACTTATCCTTAGCTAAATCAGCAGAAAACAACAACGCGCGCTTAGCCAATACTGATTATTTTAACGTAAAAACCTATGGTGCCAAGGGCGACGGAAAAACTGATGACACTAAGCATATTCAAGCCGCGATTAATGCAGCAGCATTAGCAGGAGGCGTGGTCTATTTCCCCAATGGAATTTACAACATCGCTGGCCCAGTACATAAAGAAGTCAATGGCAGTCCTTGTCATGCTCAATTATATATTCCATACTGCGATCCTAAAACCAATAAAAACATTGTTTTTCAAGGAGAAACAGCACCAGAATTTGAGTTACAAGGTATTGTAGAAATCAATCCATCTACCTTCGGTGCGATCCTGCATTCAACCATCGTCTCGCAAGAAGCTAATGAATTTGTGATAGCCATGGTAAAAGGCCCAGAAGGACCTTGGAGCCAATGGAATTACAATACTCCAAGTTTCAAAGATTTAGGCATTCGAACGACTACATTAAAAAATGGGGAACCCATTATGAACAGCTTAGGAGGCATTAACTTAAGATATGCCTCAAAATGTTATATTGATAATGTGCTGATAGATACCAACTGCCCATTAAGTATTTCTAAAAATCCAGAATCAGGTAAAAGTATCGGATTAATTACTCCAGAAGTTAATAATCATGCGATGATTAGTGTAGGTCTTGTCCGAATTGCCGGATATGCCACTGGATTGATATTCTCAGAACATTTTGTAGGAAAAGACATTCAACTCGTTTGTTGCAATGTTGGCGCTATTGTAGAGAAGAGCCATCATAGCAGTTCTATTCAAACCCTCGAAGTGGAGTGTTGCAATTATTCACTACTGTTTCATCCTGGGCACAATTTATTTGTAGCAAATTACAATACCGAGCATTTCACAGACGATAAGTGGTTTAAATTTAAGCAGGATATTCATTTTGAAGGAGAAAACTACCACCCTTCAAAAATTGTAATTGGCCTTTGTCATCCAGTTGTGAGCTATGTCGGATATCAGTTTGAACACTTTAGTACAAACGACAGTAAACGAGTAGTTTTATTGGAGAATTTAGGCAAGTAATCAAAATCATTTCTTTACTGTTCCAACTTTCTTTTTGGTTGGAACAGATTTATCTAACAAGTATAAACTGATTAATTCGACTTCCTCATCCGACAGTTCATAATTCGGAGGCATTCCACCCTTCCCGTTTTTAATGAAACCCTCAATATCAGCGGGTTTGTATTTCTTAGCCAATTTTAACAAAGGTGGATTTGTACCGATTCCTTTTTGATCTATTCCATGACAATTAACACAAGAACTTGATATAAATAAAGTCTTACCAGGATGCTCCTTTTTCTTTTTCTGCATTGGCTCCTTGATGCCTGAAGTAGAATTAGTCTTTTGCACCTTAAATTCAGCCGAAGATTCCAAGATAGCAGCTGTATCGCTGCTAGAAAATAAAGTAAAAAGCAGAAAAATTGTAAAGTTCATGTTTGTTTGCAACTATAATTTGTAGCCGATAGGCAATTATTTTTTTAATTCCAGTTCCACATACACCGGGTAATGGTCGGAAATAATATGTGTCTTTTCATTTTTTACGATTACACTTTTCTTTATTAATGGAGCTGCATATTCATTGCAAAATAAAAAATCAATGCGTTTCCCATTCCCTGAATTTGTGGTCTTTATTTTAGATTCGCCACTTTTAAAGCTAGGTATAGAAGATTCAAAACCATTGCCCATTAACGTAAAAGTATCTTTAAATCCAGCTTTTTTCAAGCTATTTATAACAGTATAGTCTATTTTACCTTCATTCAAATTGCGTATATGACTATGCTTTTCTTCCTGAGCAATCATTGCTTTAAGTACCTCATCACCATATTGAGATGCATCCTCATCAGACATTGAATTAAAGTCACCCATAATTAAAATAGGTTCTTTCTTAGGTATTTCCTGCGCTTGTGCGATGATATGTGCTACCTCTTCAAGCCGTTTTTGATAGCTAAATGGCGAGAAATGAATCACAAAAATATGGATACCTTTTACTTTTGCATAAACATAGCTATGCCACATATTTTCTGTGACTTTTTTAAAATTTACCAGGGGATATTTAGAAGTGATGGCTGTAGGAAATCCATCTTCCTTAGACTGTAAAGCATAGGGATGTTGATACCGTCGAGCAAGATTTTCTAAAGTCTTTTGAGTCCAGCCATTCATTTCCTGAGTCGCTACAATATCAGGATCCAATTCGTTCAGTAAGGATACATACCGATCAATATTGGCTACAGAATCTTTTTGCAATCCATACAAAACATTATAAGACAAAATTTTTATTTTCTCTTGAGCGCTGGAATACGTTTGATTAATTAGAAAAATGAATACAAATACAAGGAATGGAATGGCTTGTTTCTTCATGGCTGGATTATAACTATTTAATTCTTCATCAGGTTGATCGAATAAATATAAAGATATTTTATGTTTTTCAGGAAACTATAACGCTATTTCAATCAATTCCAAACTTAGCAAATTCGTATCCTTAGGTACAGGACAGTTTAATGATGAAAATACAATATCTTCGAAACTAGCTATCATCCAAAACATATGAAAACTATATCTATTTTATATTCTATTGTATCTGTATTGGTTCTATCGACCCCTCTTCATGCTCAAAGCAAGCAAGAAGTCAATAAAAAACCTAACATTATTTTTATTACCTCCGACAGTCATAGGGCATCCGCCTTAAGTATTAATAAGCATCCAGTTGTTCAAACACCACACTTAGATCAATTAGCTAAAGAAGGTGTTCAATTTAATCAGGCTTATGTTGCTACAGCAATTTGTGTCGTAAGTAGAGCAAGTATATTAACGGGTCAGCATGTAGCCAAACATAAGATCAACAGTTTCGGTGATAAATTTACAGATGAAACCTTCCGAAATACCTATCCCATGCAATTAAAAAACAATGGCTATCGGATAGCCCAAATTGGTACGCTTGGTGTAGGAGTAAACAATCCTGAACAAAAATTTGACCATTGGGACACCAAAATTCCATGGAAAGACCAGCAAGGCAAACATCAAATTGATATCATCAGTGATAAAGTTACCCAGTTCTTAACGAAACAACAAAAGGACGAGCCATTTTACCTAGCCGTATCCTTTGAAGCCGCCCATGAAATAGATGGGAAAAATGGAAACCCGGCTACGTATTTAGTGCAAGACAGGTACAAAGACTTGTATAAAGACCAAGTGATGCCTAGTCCAAAAAGCATTGAAAAAGAAGCTTTTGAATTGCTACCAGCATTTTTAAGATCAGAACAGAATATCCCAAGAACAAGATGGCATGGGTTTTTCTCCTCACAGGAATTACATCAAGAAAATTCCAGAAACTATTACAGGTTAATCACAGGCATAGACGATGCCGTTGGTAAAATCGTAGCCAAGTTAAAAAGCTTAGGTTTGGATGAAAACACCGTCGTTATTTATACCAGTGACCATGGGTTTTCATTAGGTGAACATGGATTCATAGGTAAATGGACTGGTTTTCAGGAAGCGATTCATGTACCTTTAATTATTAGAGATTTCAGAGCTAAAGCTGCCAAAAAATCCAGAACTGATGCTTTAGCATTAAATATTGATTTTGGACCTACCATATTGTCCTATGCGGGGGTTAACATCCCAAGCACTATGCAGGGCATTAATTTGTGGAATAATAACAACAATCAGCGTTCAAAAAATTCCTATTTCTTTTATGAACATTCTATTCTTGGCTCTCCACAACTACCAAAGGTAGAAGGCATAGTTTCTTCCGAATGGAAATATTTGAAATATCCTGAACATAATTATGAATTCCTGTTTAATTGCAAAAAAGATCCTTTAGAGCTTAATAATTTAGCAAGCCAACCAAAACAGCAAAAATTATTGGAAAAATTCAGGAAACTATATGAAATTGAAAAGGCGAAAGCTAAGATTTAATCCATTTAAATTGCTACATCAATATTAAATCATGCAAAACCCCAAAGTATGAATCCACAAGGATAATAAACATACAATGGGGTTTATTTATAATAAAAGAGTAGTTATTTTAAATATATTTGGTGATCAATTTTATCTAAATCTAGATGAGGAAATTGTTTATCATAATCAATACCGATGTCCAATGAATCAATTTTACCATCCCCATTGGAGTCCCACGCTAAACTAACATAGTATATTAAACTATCCCGTCCATCAATTTTTCCTTCCAACAAATTTCGATGATTTTTAGGGAATTCAAAGTTAATTGAAAAAGGCACTTCTTTGGTATCAAAAGAAACTTCTGCCAATTTGGATGCCGATATATCGGTTAGATTTGAAGGATACACATATAAAAAAGCTTTACCTATGGAATTTACAATTTCATGGTAATCATCATGGATTAAATTCACAGAAACGATTCTTTTCGCTTTTTCAGCTTCCGCTTGAATTTTTTTACCTTTAAAATCACAACTCAGGAATACCAATAGTGCGCCTAATAAAATTAATAAATTTCTTTTCATAACTGATTATTTTTAACGTCTAAATATAATCATTTTTTAATTTTAAAATTATAAAAACTAAAAAATAAGAAAAAATATTTCAATTAAAAGGAATTAATGTATCCATAGGATTTTTTTAACCTATCAAACATACGCTCCTAGCAACAGTTTTTCAATTTATATATTTCCTTGTTTTCTTTTCTACGCTTTAAATCACAAGGCCTTTAACCATAAATTTTCCACTCGTATCCATGATTAAAGTATCTTTGCACACTTACTTTCGCATATATGTGGTTAAACTCTTTCGAAGATTTAAAAAAGATTAATTATAAAACAGAAATCCTTGCAGGTTTAACTGTAGCCATGACCATGATTCCAGAGTCACTTTCATTTGCTATTCTGGCTGGTTTAAGCCCTATCACTGGACTTTATGCGGCTTTTCTTATGGGATTAGTCACCGCCATATTGGGAGGAAGACCAGCCATGGTTTCTGGAGGTGCAGGCGCTACAGTCATCGTTTTAATCGCACTTGTTATTTCTCATGGAGTAAACTATTTATTTGCCGCCGTCATTTTAGCTGGTATTATACAGATCTCAGTAGGTGCTTTCAAATTAGGAAAATTTGTCCGATTAATTCCACAACCCGTCATGTTTGGATTCTTAAATGGATTAGCCATCATTATTTTTATGGCTCAAGTTGAACAATTTAAATCGCCCATCAACGGCATCAATACTTGGTTAACTGGAATCGAATTATACAGCATGCTGGGATTTACCTTATTTACCATCGGGCTCATTCTTATTATCCCAAAAGTTACGAAAGCCATACCTGCATCCCTTTTGGCCATTCTGATTGTTTTTTTTATCGTTCAGGTTACTGGATGGGATACTAAAAAAGTAATTGATATAGCTAGTGTAAGTGGCGAATTCCCATCCTTTCATATTCCTAGCATTCCATTTACTTGGGAAACATTCACAATTATTTTCCCCTATGCATTAGTCATGGCTTCTGTAGGTCTTATAGAATCCTTATTGACTTTAAGTATGGTTGATGAAATTACAGGTACCAAAGGAAGTTCCAATAAAGAAGCGATAGCACAAGGTACGGGCAATATGGTTAATGGATTTTTTGGAGGTATGGGCGGTTGTGCTATGGTGGCTCAAACTTTAGTCAATGTTTCCGCTGGAGCAAGAACGAAACTCTCCGCAATTATTGGTTCATTAACCATCCTCTTTGTCATCCTAGTTGCAGCCCCTTTCATTGAAAACATACCCATGGCCGCATTAGTAGGTGTAATGATGATGGTGGCAATCAGCACTTTTAAATGGAGTTCCTTACGGATGATCAATAAAATGCCCAAATCTGATATTTTTGTAGGATTATTGGTTACCGCTATTACCGTAATTCTGCATAACCTAGCCTTAGCTGTTTTTGCAGGGGTAATCGTTTCTGCCTTGGTATTTGCATGGGATAATGCAGTGCGTATACGTGCCCGAAAAACGGAAGACGAGTTCGGTAATAAAGTATACGAAATATATGGTCCTTTATTTTTCGGATCCAGTGGTCATTTTATGGAAAAATTTAACCCTACTGAAGATCCCAATCGAATCATCATCGATTTTAAAGAATCGCGAGTGGTGGATATGTCTGCGATAGACAGTTTAAACAAATTGACACAAAAGTATGCAAGCTTAAACAAAACAGTAATCTTGAGGCATTTAAGCAAAGATTCCATTCAACTTTTACAAAATGCTAAAGGCATTATTGAAGTCAACATCCAAGAAGATCCTACCTACAAGGTTATGCCAAAAAGTTAGGAATACCTTGCGTATTCCTAACCGAATTTTCCGTTTATATAATTTGCTGTAACCTCATTTACTGGATGATTAAAGATTTGGTCAGTAAGCCCTTCTTCTTTAATCTCACCTAAATACATAAATACTGTTTTATCCGCAATACGCTGTGCTTGCTGCATATTATGCGTAACAATTAGTATAGTATATTTCTCTTTTAAATGGGTTATTAATTCTTCAATTTTCAATGTACTAATCGGATCCAATGCGGAACATGGCTCATCCATTAAGATAACTTCCGGACGTAATGCTACTGCTCTTGCAATACACAAACGCTGTTGTTGTCCACCAGATAAGCGAGTAGCAGGCATTTTGAGATCATTTTTTACTTCATCCCATAAAAATGCTTCGCGCAAAGCCTTTTCAACAACCCCCTTGTCATAAGGTAAATTATTAATTTTCAATCCGTAGGTAATATTTTCATAAATACTTTTAGGGAATGGGTTTGCTTTTTGAAAAACCATCCCTATACGTTTCCTGATCTCCGTTACTGGGAATCTTTTATCGTATAAATCCAGTCCTTCTAACTTGATAGAACCATCAATCTTAGCATCTGGTGATAAATCATGCATTCTATTGAATGATCTCAACAAGGTACTTTTCCCGCAACCAGACGGCCCAATTAGCGCTGTAATTTCATGCTCTTGAAAGGAAACGTTAATGTTTTTTAGGACCTGTTTTGTGCCAAAACTAATATTTAAATGTTCTGCTGATAACTTAATTTTCATTCTTTCTATACTTATAACGAATATAAAATGCGGTGAGGTTTAATAAGAAAACTACCGTAATTAATACTAATGCTGTACCATAGGCAATTGGTCGAACTTCATCGATCGATTGATGTTGTGTAGAGAGCATATACAAATGGTAAGGCAAAGCCATAAATTCTTGATTGATATAACCTGAAGTTCCATTGATATAGAATGCCGCACCCGTAAATAATATGGGAGCCGTTTCACCAGCTGCTCTGGATAAGGTCAATACCACACCTGTCAAAATTCCTGACATGGCAGATGGCAGTAACACATCTTTGATGGTTTCAAACTTCGTGGCACCCACCGCTAATGCAGCCTCTCGGGTACTATTTGGAATGCGCATTAAGGCTTCTTCTGTAGTTGTAATAATATATGGCAAGGATAATAAACCTAAAGTCAATCCTGCAGCTACTAGGGAGGTTCCAAACTGCATCGCTTGAACAAACAATGCCAATCCGAACAAACCGTAAATAATAGAAGGTACACCCGAAAGGTTACGTATGGAAGCTCTGATGATGCGAGTTAACCAATTATTACCTGCATATTCTTGCAAATAGATAGCACAGCATACCCCAAATGGAATGGAAAACAAAGCCGTAATCATGGTCAACATCACCGTTCCAATGATTGGAGTCAGGATTCCTCCTTGGGTCATTCCATTTTTAGGAACATCCACAATAAAATTCCAATTGATGACACTCGCTCCTTTGGAAAAAATTTCCCATAAAACCACAACCAGGAAAAAACAAACTAACAAGGTACTGATCAGAAGGGTTCCCCATTCAATGATACTACTTAATTTAAAGGTCTTATGCCGCATGGTATTTTCTGAATCTATTTATAAAGTATTCCCCTAACATATTCGCTACTAAAGTCATGATAAATAAAACGGTAGCTATTGCATATAATGCAAAGTAATGAGTGGTTTGGTAAGGAACTTCTCCCATCTCAATTGCTATAGTAGCTGTCATCGTTTTTACCGAATCAAACATTCCTGAAGGTAATATGGATGCATTCCCGGTAGCCATTAAGACCGTCATCGTTTCCCCAATCGCACGCCCTACTCCCAACATCACCGCAGCGATGATACCAGGTGCTGCCGCTGGAATGATTACTTTAATTAAAGTTTGCCATTTGGTAGCTCCGACTGCATAACTCGCTTCCTTATAGGTTTTTGGCACAGCATGTATCGCATCTTCTGCAATGGTAATGATCGTAGGAAGGGCCATAACTGCTAATAAAATAGCTCCATTCAACGCATTCAACCCATTGGATAAATCCGCAAGATTGGCAATGCCTGGACTTACTAAAACAATACCTAAAAATCCAATAACTACGGAAGGTATTGCAGCAAGCATTTCTATAGTTGGTTTTAATAAATTTTTCAATTTTGGGCTAGCATATTCAGAAATAAAGGCCGCAGTTCCTATACCTAATGGAATGGCGATTATCATTGCGCCAAAAGTGACGATACTAGTACTAATAATCAAAGGAACCATACCATATTTCGGATCTTTACCCGTTGGATTCCATTCCAATCCGGTTATAAAATCCAATGGTTTGACGTCCAAGAAAAAAGAAAAGGAATTATAGATTAGCATAGCCAATATACCACCCAATAAGGCCAAGACTAATAATCCCGTACCCATAAAGAGATATTTAAAAACAATATCTAAACTTAGTCTCGTTTTATATTTCATTCTGATGTTGTTCTAAAATATAGTAACCATGATCTTGAATTAATGTTTTACCAAGTTCGCTACGCTCAAAATTGATAAACGGACGAACTTTATCCCAGGATTTTTCCAAAACAAATTGGTATAATGGTCTTTGAAAAAAATAAATTCCTGCATTGATGGCGGATTGATTCATGGGCGAAATAAATCCTAAGGTATCATCAGACTTAATTTTTAGCACCTTTACCCCTTGGCTGGCAGATGGATCATGTGCTACATAGCCCGCTCCAACATAGCCAATACCTGTTTTATCGGCCTTCACACCTTCCAATATCTGCGCATTTCCAGTCATTTCTTTGGCCGCATTCGTAAATTCTATTTTTAATTTCTTCTTGACAAAGGAATGTGTACCTGAGCTACTTTGACGACCATAGATATTGATAGGTAGATCCATATCTGTAATTTCTGACCAGTTTTTATACTCCCCCTTCATAATTTTGGCTAAGGTCAAGATATCAATCTCGTCTATAGGTAATGATTTATGTACGATAAATGCGGTCGCATCTTCTGCAAAAACAATGGTTCTTATGGCAATCCCCAAATCCTTAAACTGTTGTTTTTCTTCTTCCGATAATGGTCTTGAGGAATTTGCGATATCTGCATGTCCATTCATTAGGGAAGTGATTCCTAATCCCGAACCCCCACCAGAAATAGCAATATTAAATGCAGGATCTAAAGTGGTAAAATGCTCGGCTAAATTAACCGCTAAATTAACTTCCGTATCCGAGCCCTTCATCTTGATGGAGCTGTTATTACTACTGCAAGAGCTGCATAGTAATGTGACTAGAATACTTAGTTTAAATGATCGTATAAATATGCTCTTTGTCATATCGACAAAATTCACCAAACAATATTAACCCAATGTTAAGACATTATTAACTCAATGTGCTTAATTGTATTTTTACATTAATATTACATCAATTTAATATTAACTAAACAATAAAATTAGAATTCTTGTTTTGTGAAATTATGGTTTAACAGTTTCATAAAAGGTTTCGCTCCTAATTGCTAAAGAATTCTTCCCTGTATGGGGACTGTTCAAATCAACACTAAAAAACAGGTTTATCATACCCTTACATTCATTTTTCAATCACCGCTTAAACATACTTGAAATTAAATGACTATACCTTATTTCGTATAGAAAAGATAGCATCTCCTTCGGATCTCCTTTGGATCTGCCTTGGATATTCGACGGATTTCTTTTGCATTCTTCCGAACAAGATCCAAGCAATATGCCTACTAAAACCTAAATATAGCCTAGTTAAATAATGGAAAAGTAAGGTTGATATAAGGAGATATATAGCTTTGTGAAAAGTTTAAAAAAAAAGACGGACACCCTCAAGCGTCCGTCTTCTTATCATTTATGGAATTACTGTTACTTTTTTCTGAACCTTAGAGCCTTAAGATTAAAACCTGATGCCGTAACCATAAAGCGTACTTTATGTGTACCAGCTGTCAAATTTATTTCTTTAGGTGCAGTAGGGTTATATAGCCAACTAGACCAACTGCCATTATTAGGTACATCAATTGAGCCTGTTGTATTTACCCCATCCACGTCGATGTAATAACTACCAACGCCATTGGCAGATAAATGGCTATCGTATAAATATACCCCAGCATTTTCCACTTGAATAGTATATTGGTACCACTCTCCAGTGTTTACAAACCCTAAATTATTACCATTGCCTTCAATCTCTACAGCAAAACTGCCTGCATCACCTTTACTACGTCTGTAGCTATCATCATTAATCGGATTTGCCGCATCATCATTAAACGCTCTTCCTGGACCACCGATATCAAAATCTGCAGCTGCAATTACCGTTTCACCTCCTTCTTTCAATAGGTGAGGTCCATTAAATGGTTTCGTGTAAGATACATGTACATCAATAAATTTAACAATATCACCAATCGTATACCTTACTTTGGTCACTCCTTCAGACACGCCTACTATCTCCCCTTTCTCATTTACCGTTGCCACATTCGCATTATCCGAGGTCCACAATGCATTCGGAATATCGTTTGCATTATCAGGGACACGTTGCACATTAATTATGGCTTTGGCATTAGGGATCAATTCTACTTTCGTTTCGCTCAAAATAATGTCTGTCAACGCGATGCGATGTACTGCATATATTTCCACTTTCTGTCTAATCCCTTCAGACGCAACAAAAATATTGGTAAATCCCTCACCTACTATTTTAACTTGCCCATTTGCACTTACCGTTGCTACGCTTGGATCTTCAGAAGACCAAGTGTACTGATACGTCCCATCAGTAGGACTGGCTACTAAATTTACCTCATCGCCTACAAAACCATTAATGATGGATTTGTTGACATAAATCTCCTTAACCACCTCGGTACGAATAAATTCATCACAACTGACCAAAGTCAATAGGAGAAAGATTCCTAATCCGTACTTTATTATATAATTATTCATTCGATATTTTTTAGATTGTGAACAGTTTGGAAAATTAATTTTCCACTTCATCTTCCTCTTTAAACTCTAACCTTAATTCCTCTTTAAATTCTACAACTGTATTCCCTGACACATAATTATAGCGTAGTAAAAAGGTTTTATACGTTTTAAAGCCATCATCTTCTATTTTGAACACATTTGGAAAATCTGGATCTCCATTGATCTGCGTAACCTGAATATTTTTATATGGCGTAATGGTCAACTTATTATCTTCTCCAACCGTTACTTCAATTGCCGCACGATTAAAGGTATTGATATCTGAAGCGTACGCTTCATTTCCTGCCATAATACGAATACTATTTTCAGTTATTGGATGCATAATTTTGTTACCAGGCATTTCCAATTCGGAGGTAGATCCTTGTTGTCTATATTTTCCTCGCATTCCATAAATCGTAGATCCATCGGATATGGCATAATAATTCTTAGTTTTTATACGATATAAAATGAAACTTTTTAAAGGATTAGCCTCATAAGCCGAGAAGGAATTTACGCGTAAAGCGATAAAATAGGATGAATCTGGAGACAATCCGTCAGGACGGATACGAATTGGTAATCTTCCTGCAATTTCACCTGCAGCTATATTAAACTGATAACTTTCAATATCGTATTTATCTCTTGGCATCGGCCTAACATATTTAGTGACATCCGTATCGTAGTTGGTGACATTGAACCTATCTATCAAGGAGTTATCCTCGATTAAATCGACAACGATTTCCTTATCTGTAGGTTCCGTACCTCCTAAAGAAGCCGATATATAACCTATGGATTCCGACCCTAATTTGTGAAATTTTCGAGCTACATTATCGGATTCACTAATTAAGGCAAATACATTTTTATATTGTTCTTTCTCATATACTTCTTCATCTTTACAAGATTGAAAAGACAGGGATGAAATGAGAATTCCCAAAGTATAGATTACAGACTTTTTCACCTGAATTTGATTTATTGTTATTCTTTTCATGATAATTTTCAAATGGTTTCTAATTGTCCCAACCTGGATTTTGATCTAAGGAAGGAAGTAATCTAACTTCATTAAGTGGAATAGGTAATAAGGCTAAACGCTTATTGACAATACGTGCACCAATCCTCGAAGAATTTGGAATTACGCGATTGAAAAATACATCTCTCGATCCTTCTATATTCATACCACGAATAGGTTCGCTTTCCACCGTCTCCATAATTCCCCAACGACGCACATCATAATATCTTCTATTTTCAAATAAGAATTCGATCATACGTTCCTTTTCAATCAGACGTTGAACTGTTTCCTTATCTTCAGAACCCGATAGTCCTGGAATTCCAGCACGATAACGAATAGGGTTAAACGCTTTTCTTATCTGCACCATATCCCGACTAAATGTATGGGTGTTACCATCTAATTCTACACTATGCGTACCTGTTAAATTGTTTAAAGCTTCTGCATAGGAAATTAAAATTTCTGCGTAACGAACGATAGGGAACGCTTTATCCATACGTCTAGCATTCGTTCCTCCAAATGCATCCGAAGGATGGATATACTTCTTAATCACATAACCCGTAATTGGGAAATCTACTGGAGAACTTACCGAACCCTTACCATTTGGAGAATCAAAGTAATATTCAATTGTTTGATTGTAATAGCCTGATGATGTAGAGGAAGTCATTGGCCAGAATGCACCAGAGAAACCAATAGATGCATAAAATCTAGCTTCTCTATTGTTGTACATATTACTCACATTGGCATTCAACCGATATCCTGAAAATATTTTTGCTGATCCAGTAAAACCTGTTTCAGTATACGGATAATCAGGACTTGAATTCGCGATATCACGGCCATCAATCATTGTATAATTATCAATAACCTTTTGCGTTACACTGGCACCATTCCAACCATCTAACTTTTGCGGAAATGAAGCCTGAGTTTCACTTACTAAAGCTGAACTTCTTCTACCCCAAACATATTCAGGATTCACCGGTAAAACCGATTCGCCATTGAACATTTCTGAATACGAGCGGAAGGGATCAATTCCAGCCGCACCATTTGGCCATAAATTATAATAATCTGGATCTGTAGTTACGCCTGTAGGTAAAGCTGGTGTCTCTGAATCTGCAGGAACTGTATGTAATTTATACATTCCAGTTTCCCCTAAATCAATAATCCGCTTTGCCGCTGCAGCTGCTACAGCCCAGCGTTTCTCATCATATGTTTGAGAAACATAATTAACATTATCCGTAGATCTTTTCCAGGTTCCAAAATATGAACGAGCTGCATCTCCTCCATTGTACAATGGACTCGCATGTAATAAACGAATACGTGCAATTAATCCATAGGCAGCACCTTTGGTAGGTAATCCAAACTCCACTAATGAAACAGAACTAGGCAAGAATTTCGATGCTTCTTCCAATTCATTACAAATATATTCTACAGCTTCATCATAGGTACTTCTAGGACGATCATAATCCTCTAGAGCTGCATTAGACTCAATAATCTCATCGCCTAATAATATCGGCGGACCGAAATCCACTAGGATATTGTAATATGCATATGCTCTAATGAAACGGGCATTTCCCAAAATTTCAAATCGATCGGCAGTTTCCATATCCTTTGCTTCGTCGATTCGATTGAAGATGGTATTACACTTGCGAATAACACGATAGTAATTTCCCCAACGATTCAATGTTAACAAATTTGCCGCAGTAATCTCCCCTAATACAAAGCTCATTCCTGGATAATTACTTGAAGTTAAGAAGGATGTAAACCCTTCATCCGTAGCAAATACCCCAGGACTCCCTCCTTTATACATTGCCCCTTCATCTGGCAATAAATCAGTAGTGCCCCATAAATATGCTTTTACATGTCTTGTTTGTGAAAAAACAGTATCAAGTTTTAATTCATCACTAAAATAATCATCCACACTCAGGAACTTCTTACAGGATGATACGCTCAAGGAACCTATTATTGCTGAGAATAATATTCCCCTAAATATATATTTATTAAATTTTTTCATGATTTCAGCTATTATAAATTAAGGTACAATTGGAAAATAAACGAAGTAGGCACAGGATAAACTTCCCCATTTCTATTCACTAATTCTGGATCGAATATTTTCACTTTGTCCCAAATCACGAGGTTATTGGCAACTAATTGCATATCTATAGAAGATATTTTTAATCGCTGAAGGAAATCTGAACGTAAATTATAGTTTAAGTTCACTTCTTGTAAACGCAAATAACGAGCATCCCCTCTCCAAAAATCAGATAACTGAGCATTATTTGTATTGAATCCATACGTCATCCTTGGAAAACGTGCATCTGGATTTTCAGCTAAACTTGGGTCTATACCTTTCTCTATAGCATATTCCTTAGGTATCCAACGATTACTTGGGTCATTCACAATATCCAATACGTTACCATTTACCCCATTGTAAAAAGGCACATACCCTGTTCCAATACCATTTCCTGAATAATAGAAATCGGTTTGTCCAGTACCTTTAAATAAAACACCTAACGTAAATTTCTTGTAATTCACCTCTCCACCAAATCCATACATTAACAAAGGAAAATAACGTTGGGATAATGGAACACGATCGTCTGTGTTAATTACCCCGTCTCCATTGATATCACGATATTTGATATCTCCAGGCATTAATTTACCGAACTGTGCTGGGCTATTGTTTACATCATCCCAGTTTTTAAACAATCCTAAAGATTGATAACCACGTACTGATCCATATGGATATCCAGAAACTTCTTGGTAAGGATATTTTGGATTTGCTTCTTCCCAGTTTTGAACATTGTTTTTAGAGTAAGTGAAATTTCCTCTTAAAGTAAAATTCACATCTTCATTAACTTTTTGTTTAAAAGTAACACTTCCATCTGCTCCACGACTATTCATACGGCCCACATTTCCAAAAGGCATAGTGACTAATCCAGCATATTCTGGAACCTGAACTCGTTGCATAAAAATTCCATCGCGTTGATCATTAAATAAATCGACAATAAAATTCAATTTGTCACTAAACAGATTCAATTCCATACCGATATTACTTTTCTTCGCTTTCTCCCATTGCAAATTATCTGCACCAATCACATACTCATTCACAGCTTCCATAAGTGCTGTAGATCCAAATGGACTAGTGACATAATTATTTACCATGGTTAAATATGGGAATCTACGATCATTGGAAATACGATCATTACCTACTATACCATAAGATCCTCTGAATTTCAAGAAGCTTACCCAAGGCACATTTTCCTTAAAGAAATCCATATTGGTCGGAACCCAACCTCCTGCAATAGAAGGGAAAAATCCATATTGCTTGCCTGGTTGGAAGTTTTCTGATCCTGTATACCCAAAGTTCACATCGACCATGTAAGTATCTCTAAATCCATAAGTAACACGACTGGATACCCCTTGGTAGCGAACTGGAATAGCGGATAGGTTATTTATTGCTTTCCAAGATTCTTTCAAATCACTTAAGTAGTAGTATACCAAAGCAGAAGTACGATGGTCTTCACCTATTTTCTTTTCATAGTTTAACGTACTTTCAAAATGGTATTTACGGTATTGCCTGGTGTTTTTTCCGTAAAAAGTTGGTGTAGAAGGCGCACGCTCAATTGTAATTAACTCGCCTTCTTGATCACGTCCAACCGCTTGAAATAACGCAGGGCTCAATAAACGTTGCTCTGAAAAAAAACTGGTTATGTCATAAGCTCCTTGACCTCTAATTTTTAGTCCAGGGGTGATGAAGTCTAATTTTTGATCTAATGCCAATGTAAATTTCCCTCTAAACTCTTGGTTGGATTGACGACCCATATGATTGATCATCACCAATGGTGAACGTAGTGATCCAGTACTTGCAGTAGCTGGTAACTGTCCATTGGAATACTGCAAAGGCAACAATAATGGATTGATATTAGACTGTGCGTACCATATATAGTCGGTATTGGCCACTCCTGGTAAATTGTTTACCACTAAATAGCCATCAGTACCGAAATATAACGTCGATGTAGGCGATAATTCTAAGTCAATATTTGTACGATAATTATAGGTTTTATATCCAGCGTTATTCGCATACACTGAGTTTTTATCAAAATTATAAGCCGCAGTTTCATCGCTCATCCCTAAACTCAAGAAATACCTGGCGATTTGTGCTCCACCTCTGGCACTCGCATAGAAACTTTTGCGAAGTCCATTATCACGTAGCACTTGGTCTTGCCAAGAAACATCCGGATACATATCTGGATCTAAACCATCTTTGATGATATCCAATTCAACGCCGGAATATATGGGTAACTCTCCCCTTACTTCACGTGCCTCATTCGCTAAGTTGGCATAATCAAATGCACGTAAATAGTTAGGTAATCTCGGTAAAAAATTCGCCGATGCGTTTACACGACCTGTAATCGACAATTTTCCCGATTGACCGCGTTTCGTCGTCACTAATACCACACCGTTTGCACCACGCACACCGTATACGGCTGTTGCAGAAGCATCTTTTAAAATCGAGAAACTTTCGATATCTGCTGGGTCAATGGAATTGATATTTCCCTCAAGTCCATCAATTAAAACCAATGCACTGGAGTTTGCCCCGAAGGTTCCGATACCGCGAACCCAGAATTCAGAAATATTCTTTCCTGGTTCACCACTCCCTTGTAACGATATCACACCCGCTGCACGACCACCTAATAAATTGGCTATAGACACGGCAGGGGTTTGTAATGTTTTAACGTCGACACTGGTTACGGCCGCAACATTTGAAATTTTACGTTGCTGCCCCAAACCTACAACTACAACTTCATCAATGGCTTCTGCCTTTTCTATAAATTGTACCCTTAGATCTGTTTTTGTTTCCGTAACTAAATATTCGATATCCTTGTAGCCGACATGTTTAAAAATTAACATATCGCCTTTAGAAGCTTTGAAGGTAAATTTACCGTCTTCTCCTGTGGTTGTACCGATGCTCACTTTATCGCGAATGTAAATCGTAACACTCGCAATTGGATTTTCCTCCTCATCGATAACAACACCAGCAACCTCAATATTATTTTGTCCATAAACTGAGAACACCATGAATAACATCCATAGAACCCCAATTAACTTGCGTTTTAAATTCATTTTTTAGGTTTTTTGGATGATTAATTAATTGATAGCTTCCGTATACGGTTATTCCCAAAGTCAGCAACATAGACTGATCCATCCGAACTAATTCCGATTCCTGAAGGGTTATTAAACAAGGCATCCTCTTTACCTCCATCGCGCCATCCTGCTGTTCCTGGCATTCCTAAGACAGTTTCCACTAATCCTTCCGGATTAACTCTGCGAATACAATGGTTTCCTGAATCAGCGATGTACATATTCCCATCTGCATCACAGAATATTTGTTCTGGATTGCGGAATTGAGCAACTTCTAATTTTCCATCACGATGTCCACCTGCGGTTGAGCCGGTCAATCTTTTAAAAGTATTTTGCGGATCAGTTACGTCTATACTCGCTATGCTATTTGCATTAACACCGGAATTTCCAAAAAATGAAATGTACAATACGTTTGGATTTTTAGGATTAAAGGATAAACCGTAGCTATCTCCTTGCTCTGTTTTGTAGATGGTCTCTACCTCGTAAGTTCTTGGATTAATCTTAACTATATGACCAAAATAGTACCTGGTATAAATAAATCCATCCGTTGGGTTGAACACCATGGAGTGTTTCCATCCTTGCTCAGGTCGGTCTCCAGTTGCAGGCCAACGCATCTCCCGGATTCTAGGTCCCCAAAATTCTTTTGGATCTAACGAATAATAGGATCCTACTGTCGTTTCTGTTGGAAAACTGATGGTTCCTGTTTCTGGATCTGCTGCAGGCACATTGGCGACTACATTCCTAGCAACGGTTATCAGTTCATTATTTTCTTCATCTATACGAGCAACATGATACATGTCTGGTACACGATTGATAATAAACACGTTATCTTCCTTATCTACACACAAGTAGCGTGCAGCAATAATAGACTGTGTTAAATCGCCATCGCGATAGGTTGCTCTACTGCCATTCCCTGCTATAGTGGTTACAGTAACTGAAGTCTTGTAATAAAAGTCTTTGTCATAAACAATGGAATCACTGCCTACTGCGACAGAAATCTTGCAGGTATCACCAGGTAGTCTTGGCGCTAATACATACATTCGATCTCCTGTGGATCCAACAACCGCTGCTTTTCTGCCGTTGAACCATACTCTAATTTGTTTGGGATCTGTTCCGAAATTGCTCCCTGTAATCATCACTTTTTCCAGATATTTTCCTGAATCTGGATAAACTAGGTCTAGTTTGACGGGCTTCGAAGAATCATGCGGAATAGAGACTTTGTCTTCATCAGATTCGTCTTTACACGACGTACTGACAGCCAAAGAAACTAAGGCAAGGAATCCCATCAAACAAGTCATTCGCATGAATCTTGATTTGATGCTAATCATAAAAATTTAGTTAAGTTATGTGGTTATTTATAGTTTAAGTTTCTAAGCAATATGTCGGTTAATTATTAAGAAATAATATTCGGGATCTGCAAATAATTTAATTGTCTATACAAGGTATGATTCAAATCTAATTTTTGAATGTGAGAAAACTGTCCTGCTCTATCCTGCAATATTTAACATTTTTTTAACATTTTTGTTTTATCCCATGTATATTGAAAAAAAATAGTTTAACCTTCAAAATACCGTGTTTAAACATTAAATAACCGTAATTCACTAGAGCTCAGCAACAAACCAAGCATTTGATCTAGTGTCATATTTCATACTCCCGAAATTATTTTTAAAAATTTACTAAGGTTTTCCATTTTCAATCGTTTTACTCCACGAAGACCATTATAAACAGCATGAAATCTACTACAGAAGTCGCTGAACTTATTAAAGCATATATTGAGGGGAAATTAAACCCCGACCAACGTATTCAATTATATAGTTGGTTGGATGAACATCCGGATAACCAAAGCTTTTTCAAAAATCTAATTGAAAAGGATCAGGTATTCGAAGATGCTTGGCAATGGTTGGAACAAAAAAGGTATACCAACGAAGCTTGGCAAAATGAATTGGAAAGTAAGACTATTCAAAAACTTAAACTTCAACAAAAACAATCCCTATTTAAAAAATTATACAGATGGCCATACATCAGTGCGGCATGTATCCTATTGACTGGGTTAACCTATTTCTTTTTGCTGAAACAACCGCTAGTAAGTCAGGATGAGGCTATCCAATTATCATCCATCCGACCGGGAAGTAATAAAGCGCATCTTAAACTTTCCAATGGAAAAACCATACAGCTAAGAACCGATCAAGATGGTATTGCACTAGAAGATGGATTAGCATACGCTGATGGCAGCCCTGTTTTGGATATGGATATACAAGAACTAAAAAATTTAACCGCTAGTATTGTTGTGCCTAAAGGCGGTAAGTATCATATCGTCCTTGCAGATGGTAGCCAAATATGGTTAAATTCTGCTTCTAAACTGGATTATCCTTTGCAGTTCAACGCAGAAAAACGAGAAGTCACTTTAGAGGGAGAGGCTTATTTTGAGGTGGCTAAACGCACTTTAAAAAACAAAAAAGTACCTTTTATTGTACACAATAAGTTTCAAGATATAGAAGTTACAGGTACTGCATTTAATGTTTCCGCTTACCAAGACGATAGTAAAACCATCACGACACTCGTAGAAGGTTCTGTTAATATACACACGGCGGGTCAAAGTATCAGCTTAAAGCCCAATCAACAATCGATCAATGAGGATGGTAAAATAACCCAAGAATCCGTCGATGTAAGTCAGTATACGGCTTGGAAAGATAATAAGTTTTTATTCTTTGAAACTCCACTGAACGATGCGATGAAAAGTTTGGCGAGATGGTACAATCTGGAGATTGACCGACAACAGCATATCCCAAAAACGTATTTGTATGGTGAAATAGATCGAGATAAAAATTTAGGGGAAGTTCTTCGAATTTTGGAGAAGAGCGGAATAAAATTTAAACTTCAAAACATAAAGGGCACTAATCAACTTATTGCTATACCATAACTAAACTAAATATGAACTGCTATGAAACATTTACTAAAACACGCATTCCCTACCTAATCGGGACATCCTAATAAAAAACCGAACAGTAATTCTCACCTTACTGTCCGGCCTATATATTAGGATCAAAGTCAATCAAATGACATACTATTAAAAATGAACCATTAATCAATATGAAATCCTAATTGTACAAAATTATGTTTTTTATACAACAAAATGATTATGGCAGTATAACTGTCATACCTAAATTAAAAAAATGGGTATTAATTATGAAACTAACCATTTTATTTACCATCCTGAGTATCCTAAAGCTTTCAGCTAATGGGTTTGCACAACAGGTTTCTGTCCAAGTGGTCAATACCCCCTTGGTTAAGGTTATGCAATCGCTTCAAAAACAAAGTGGAGTTCCTTTTTTATTAACTGGGAAGGAAATTGCAAACACGAAAATCAATGCAAACATCAAAAATGTAACGCTTTCCAAGGCATTGGAAACATTATTTGTGGATAAGCCGATTACTTGGGAGATTGCCGATGGGACTATCATCTTAAAAAGAACGACCTCCAAAACTACGCGGACGCTGATGAATGTTGAGGTAAAATCCATTCAACCGCGCACCATAACGGGGCGAGTGACTGATGCCAATGGGGAACCTATTCAAGGAGCATCCGTACAGGTGAAAGGAACCAATGCGGGAACTTCTACGGATACAAACGGAAACTTCAGCATCGCTGTTACTGTGGCAAACCCGACCCTGAATATTACGTATATCGGGTATCAGGCATCGGAGGTTTATGTAGGCAGCCAAAATAATGTTACCGTTATTTTAAAACAAGGATTGGATGATTTGGATGAGGTGGTGGTGATTGGATACGGTTCGCAAAAGAAAAAACTAAGCACAGGTGCAACTATCCAAGTGAAAGGCGATGATTTACAGAAATTGAGTACTCCAAATGTGTTACAAGCACTACAAAGTCAAGCTCCTGGTGTACAAATTACGCAAAGCTCAGGAATGCCTGGTGAAAGTTTTAAAGTCACTATTCGGGGGCTTGGTACAATTGGTAATTCGAGTCCGCTTTATGTCATTGATGGAATCGCCGGTGGAGACATCAACATGATAAATCCTGCGGATATCGAAAATATTGACATCCTGAAAGATGCTGCCTCTTCAGCCATCTACGGTTCTCGCGCAGCTAATGGTGTCGTGTTGATTACTACTAAACAAGGAAAATCTGGAAAAATGGTTTTTAGCTTGGACAGCTATTTAGGGGTGCAAAATGCCTATAAACTTCCTTCTTTATTAACGGCCAAGGAATATATGGCGATTCAAGATGAAAGGTTATTCAATGAAGGTTCGCAGCCGTATGACTGGGCTACAAAAATCCCGAAGCAATACCAACAAATAATGGATGGTACTTGGAATGGAACCAACTGGTTAAAAGAAATACATAATGATAATGCGATTCTACATAATACTTCATTGAATTTAACGGGAGGATCAGACATTTCCAAATTTTCAATGGGATATTCCTTTACCAATAGAGAGGGTATTTACGGGGTACCTGTTGAACCAAACTTTAAAAGACATACCTTCCGATTAAACTCCGATCATATCATTTTGAAAAATGATGACTTCAATATCCTCAAATTTGGACAAAACCTTTCTTATGCTTATGGTAATCGATCAGGTATAGGTATTGGAAATATCTATTGGAACGATATCCATAATATGCTGGTTGGAAATCCATTGTTACCAGCCTACAACGAAGCTGGCGATTTCTATGATCAGCCAAGTAAGCTTGCTGATGGTTGGGATTTAGACGGTGCTACCGCCAACCCATTAGCTGAAATGAATTACCGCAGAGGTTTGAACTTAAATAAAAATCATAACCTTTCAGCGAATGCTTATCTTGAAATTCAACCTATAAAAGATTTAATCTTTAAATCTAATTTCGGTTACCGCTTGAGTGCTTCCTCGTATAGGCAATATACCCCTGTTTATAATTTATCAACTACAGTGACCAACGCTATTGATGATATTTCTCAAAATCAAAGCCTTGGCTACAACTGGGTGTTAGAAAATACGTTAAATTATCAATTAGAGCCTATGGCAAATCATAACTTAGATTTAGTGGTGGGTCATTCGGTAGAAAAGTGGGGATTAGGAGAAGGTGTTGGAGGATCGACTACCCTATCAACTTTCCCAAATCAATGGGATAAAGCTTGGTTATCCAATGGATCTGGTGACCCTAAAGATCAAACAGTGAATGGGGTACATTGGCCAATCGGGTCTATAGCTTCTTTCTTCGGTCGTGCAATTTACAATTACAATGAAACTTACCTAGCTTCTGTTACCTTGAGAGCAGATGGTTCCTCAAACTTTGCTAAAGGAAATAGATGGGGTTATTTCCCTTCAGCTTCCGTAGGATGGGTATTGAGTAATGAATCATTCTTAAAAAGCAGTCCTCAAATTAATTATTTGAAAGTTAGAGCGAGCTGGGGTCAAAATGGTAATGCGAGCATCGAGCCATTCCAATACCTTTCTACGATTGATATCAGTAATAAAGCAGGTTATTACTTTGGAAATAATAAAAACAGCTTGATTAAAGGTGGATACCCTGATATTATGCCTAATCCAGACATTAAATGGGAAACATCCGAGCAAATAAACATTGGTTTTGATTCTAAATTCATCAATAATAAGTTAGCGGTAGTTTTTGATTGGTATAAAAAATCGACCATAGACTGGCTTGTGGTAGCTCCTATTCCAGCGATATTTGGTACTGGTGCTCCTTTTATCAATGGTGGTGATGTTGAAAACAAGGGTATTGAATTAGGGATTAATTGGGCGGATACCAAAGGTGATTTCGATTATAGCATTGGATTAAATGGTGCCTATAATAAAAACAAGGTGCTGAAAATCGATAATTCGGAAGGCATTATTCACGGTGCTTCGGATGTCTTAAGTCAAGGTACAAAAGAAATGTACCGTGCCCAAGAAGGATATCCAATTGGTTATTTCTACGGTTATAAAACGGAAGGAATCTTTCAAAACCAAGAGCAAATCAATGATTACAGAAGTAGAAATGTAGGAGTACTAGCAACTGCACAACCTGGAGACATCATATTTGTAGACACAAACAACGATGGATCAATCACAGATGCTGACAAAGTGATGATTGGAAATCCTCATCCTGATTTCAGTGGAGGTTTTAATTTTAGTCTGGGGTATAAAGGAATAGATTTAGCTGTAACCACGATTGGCTCATTTGGGCATCAGATTGCAAAATCGTACCGTTCCTTTGCCGATAGCCCGCTTCAAAATTATACCACTGAAGTTTTTCAACGTTGGCACGGTGAAGGTACTTCAAATAAATACCCTAGGTTAACCAATGGTAGCCACAGTAACTATCAAAACATATCTGACCTATACATTGAAAATGGAAATTTTGTAAAAATCCAGAATGTTACACTTGGGTATAACCTCAAAAAATTGTGGAAAAACTCACCATTTAGTCAAACGCGTATTTATGCTACAGTACAAAATTTATACACGTTTACGAATTATAGCGGTATGGATCCAGAAATCGGCTATGGATATGATCAAAGCTGGGTATCTGGAATTGACTTAGGATTCTATCCTCAACCTAGAACGGTAATGTTTGGTTTAAATCTTAAATTTTAGTTGACGACATGAAAAAGACGATATTAATATTATTGGCAGCTGGGTTTCTAAGTTCTTGCGAAAGCTTCTTAGATTCTGAAAGTTTCAGTAAAAAAAATACAGGAAATTATCCAGTAACAGTTGCAGATGCTAACTCCATGCTGGTAGGGATATATAACAGCTTGAGTTTAGCGATGACCAATGCGCCGCATTCGCATTTCTATATGGCAGAACTAGCTTCTGATGACCGTTTTGGTGGTGGTGGCGAAAATGATAAAGACATGCAAGGGCTAGATCATTTGATGAACACCTTACCTGATCGATTTTTACCATTTTGGAGTGCGCGGTACAAAGGTATTTATAGAGCAAATTCGGCGATAGAAAACCTCAATAAAGTAAGCGGCTGGGATTCAGACGCACAAAAAAATCAATTATTGGGCGAAGTGCATTTCCTACGTGCCCTATATTATTTTGAGTTATCGCAAATGTTTGGAGAAGTCCCACTAATTACGAGTTCCATCGTTGTGAATACGCCTAAAACACCTGCCGACGTAACCTATGCATTGATAGCCGAGGATTTAAAAACAGCTATCGATTTGATGCCTGCTACCCCCTATTCATCGGTACCTTCTGGACATGCGACCAAATGGGCTGCGCAATCTTTATTAGCGAGGGTTTTTCTTTTTTACACAGGTTACTATAAAAAGACCGAATTGCCTTTAACTTCTGGTGGAAGCTTTACCAAGGCCCAAGTAGTTCAAGCGTTAGAAAATTGCATTCAAAATAGTGGTCATGATTTAATAGGAGACTTCAGAAATCTTTGGCCATACAGCAATACCTATACCAAGGAAGATTATGACTATGCCAAGGACAATAATTTATCATGGGCAGGTGATGGCAATAAAGAAATAGTATTTGCAGTAAAATTCGGAACACTTGCCGATTGGGGAGACCAATATATGTTGGGTTATACCAATCAAATGAATTTGCATTCCGGACTAAGATCCAATAACGGTCAAGACAACACCTTCCCATTTGGACAAGGCTGGGGTGCAGGACCTGTAAATAGCAACCTTTGGGAAGAATGGCGTACTGCTGAGCCTACCGATATCCGACGCACTGGATCTATTCTAAATGCAGATACGGATTTGACCGGTTATATATATGGCGCCGATAGCCAAATGGAAGAAACTGGATTATGGCAGAAAAAGTATATTCCTATCACGGCTTACAGTGAAGGAAAATTGATTCCATCTTATGCTGTTTTAACTGATAAAGCACCAGCAGATTATCAACTAGCCCATACCCAAGATTTAGTGTTAATTCGTTTCGCAGATGTTTTATTAATGCATGCGGAACTGACAGAAACTGCTACAAACTTGACCCGTGTTCGTTCAAGAGCAAAATTAAATCCAGTAGCTTATTCCTTAAATGCATTAAAACGGGAGAGACGTTGGGAGCTTGCTTTTGAAGGCGTTCGTTATTTTGATTTAATGCGTTGGGGAGATGCTTCTACCGCTTTAGCCAATCAAGAAGGTGTTTCTATAAAAAATAAAGGATTAGACACCAAAATGAAGGCATTCGGCGGAGGCTACAAAGCACGTTTTGAAGCTACCGGAGGTTTTTGGCCTATTCCTGCATCTGAAATTGCACTCTCAGCGGGATTGTTAACCCAAAATAAAGGATGGGGTGAACCAGTTAATGAATATCCAGGTTGGTAATTAAAGCATTAGAAATGAAAAAGTTATTTAATTTAATCGTCATAGCTACTTCCCTATTTTCCTTTGGTTGTGAACCTATAGAAGATAGAATGGAGTTAGGTTCTGCCATTACAGCAGAGCAATTAGAACTTTCTGCGACCCCTTTAATGGTTAATGGAAAACGAAGTAATAAAATTATTGTTGATAACAAAAGTCAGGTATTATCTTCCTGGGATTATGGTGTTGGGGTTTCTCAACGCAAATCCGACACCGTACTCATGGTATCAACGGGTGAAAATGAAATTATTTTCACTGGCTTAAATGCAGATGGTAGTAAAATCAGCAAAAGTGTCAAAGTCACTATTGATGAACTTACCTTTCCAGTACCACCTGAATGGGGATTTCTTACCAATGGGTCCGAAAGAACATGGAAATGGGATGAAACAAAACCTGCTGTATGGGGTAATGGAGGCTACTTGGGAAGTTTAGGTCCTGCATGGTGGACCTTAAAGGAAAATGATATTCATGGCCAAGCTGCCAATGAAGGTGTGGGCGCTAAAATGACGCTTTCACTTAGAGGAGCTAAATTAACGAAGATCAAAGCAGACGGAACTACGGAAGTGGGGACATTTTCTTTTGATATGACCAAAAAGCTAAATATGGAAAATGGTGACCAATGGTCTATAGGTAAATTGACAACAAAAGGTGTAACTGTATTATGCGGAAAATCGCCAAATGAAGGAAATGGGCCTGTATACGCTTACGATATCATTGTAATAAACGGCAATGAGTTAGTATTAGCCTATCCAGAAACTGGTGTCGGTGCTTGGGGTACTGCCTGGTTTTGGGCATTCCGTTCTACCGATTAATTTTAAAAAAGAACATGAAAGCGTTTAGGGTTTCCCTAAACGCTTTCTTTAATTTTTCTTAAATAAATTGCAAAATCAAACGGTATAAACAGTAAACAATTATTGGAAGCTAAGTGATTGAAAATGACAATAAATACAAAGAAATTTCAGCTTTCCATTAAATATTAAAAAAATTGATTTTTAATAATCAATTAAGCTAAAATAAAACAAGAAACACTTCCTAATTCATTTAATTAATATTAAATTTACGTTAACCAATTAGCATTTACTTATGGCTATTACTGCAGATTTGTTAGCTTCACAAGTTGTCGATTTGAAGGCAGGAAATGAAAAAGCATTATGCTTCTTCATGAAAGTACATAGCCAAGCCTTACACTTTTTTACATTTAAAATAGTGAAAGACAACCAAATTGCTACAGAAATTGTTTCAGATGCTTTTGTTAAACTTTGGGAAAAGCGAACTGATATGCTGCAAGCAGATGCTATTAAATCATTTCTATACGTAGTCTGCAAACATAAATCCATAGATTTTCTGAAACAAAGTAGAAATCGCCTCGCTCACGATGATTTACATTTAGAAGAATTAGAATGGAAAGAAACAGATATTCTTACGAAAATCATCTATACCGAATTAATCGAATTAATCGCCATAGAAATTGAAAGACTACCTGCGCAGCAAGCAAAAATATTTGAACTATCTTTTTTTGAAGGCAAAGAAACACATGAAATATGTGAAGAATTAGGAACAACAGCCAGCACCGTTTATTTCGCCAAATCCAAAGCAATATCTGCTTTAAAAGAAGCTTTCCAAAAGAAAAACATCTCCTATTATCAGATTGCGTTTCTATTAGGTAGCCACCCCATCCTATACAGCATTTTAAATTAAGGGAATAAGAAACCAATTAGGATATCATGCGTTCATGATTCTTCGCACAATATCCTTAAAAAAAACAGCAATTAATTTGCTATGGCTTTCCCCTTATTCAACCAATCCGTAAAACTTTCTGAATAATTATAGAGATTATGAAAACCATGTTTTTTCAAATATGAGTAGGCTATCGTAGCACGATCTCCAGATTGACAGTATACTATAATTCGTTTATTTCTCCATTCCGCTGGCAGATTCTTGACTAGCGAACCAACAAATTGATGTTTAGCTCCTAGAATATGATTATTCTTAAATTCAGATACACTTCGCACGTCCAGCAGCATTGTGTCAGGGTCTTTTTTCCACTCTTCCACTCTATCAGCATCCAACAATTGACTCATTTCCAAATCCTTTACCGCAGCAATAGACGTTACAAAACCCACGATATTATCCATCCCAATACGCATCAACTTTCTAGTTACAGCTTCTTGCTCACCATCCTCTACCAACAGAATCAACTTTTCATCATAGGAGAGCATCCATCCTGCCCAATTCGCCAGTCCATTATTGTGCTGAATATTTATGGAGTTTTTCACATGACCTTTAGCGAATTCGGACTTACTTCGCGTATCTACCAAAGTATATCCTTCTACAAGTTCTAAGGTCGTCAAATCTATATTCGGATGATGAGGAACATGTAGCAATAACGGTCTATCCACCTTATTCCATTTCTTCATCATGGCAAAATAATAGGGTGCTTCTGGTTGGTCGCTCAATAGGTACCGTTGAAAACCTTCGAAATCATCCGTATATTGAAATGCCCAATTCCGAATTTTCTCATACCCCACCGTACTACTAGCCACTGCACCTAAGGATTTTCCACAAGCAGATCCAGCACCATGTCCAGGCCAAACTTGAACAAAATCGGGTAGTTCTACGAATTTCTTTAAAGAGTCAAACATTTGTGCGGCACCAATTTCTTTTGTACCGATCATTCCTGCAGCCTCTTCCAATAAATCTGGTCTACCAATGTCTCCTACAAATACAAAATCCCCAGTGAAAATCATTACCGGTTCATCAGATGCAGGATGATCCCGAAGGATAAAGCTGATACTTTCAGGGGTATGACCCGGCGTATGCATGACGGTCAAACTCAAATTTCCTACTTTTATAACATTCCCATCTTTCAAGCCTTCATGCGGAAACTCATATTGCCATGCTTCAGGCCCTTCATCAGACAAAAACAATCTAGCACCAGTCAAAGCTTGTAATTCACGAGAACCTGATAGAAAATCAGCATGAATATGTGTTTCTGCGATATGTGTGATCTGTAAATTTTGTTGCTTAGCAATAGCTAAATAGGTATCAACATCCCGCTTCGGATCAATAACTATCGACTCTTTTGTTACTTGACAACCTATAATATAACTAGCTTGAGCTAGTGTCTGATCATAAACTTGTTGAAAAAACATATGCAAATTCTATTTATTTATTTTAATTCAATTGGAATTGCTTTGCACAATAAACAATTCACTTTCCGCAAAACAATTCGAAATACTAAAGCGAATACCCTCTGTTAATGGGGTAATTTATCCTTTACCAAACCATACAAGTATGTCCCCAATATGGCAAATAAAGCCACAATCAGCATGGGAAATACGCCAGCCCCAATAAGCACAAATATAGGTCCTGGACATGCTCCTGCCAATGCCCAACCTAAGCCAAAAAGAATACCCCCTACTAAATAGCGTACCACAGAGCTATTTTTTACCGGCAGTACAATAGCTTGCCCATCGACATCTTTCTTTTTTAACGTTTTGATCCATTGGAAGGAAATAACGCCAATAACTAAAGCCGTACCTATGAATCCATACATATGGAACGATTGAAACTGAAACATTTCAAAAATTCTAAACCAAGAGGCCGCCTCTGCCTTATACATGGCTAATCCGAAAATGACACCCAATCCTAAATATATAATACTTCTCATGTGCTTAAAAAATTAGAGGAAAAAACAGATGAACCATGATTAATCCACCAATAAAAAAACCAATCACAGCCAGCAATGAAGGCCACTGTAAATTACTTAACCCTGATATAGCGTGTCCCGAGGTACAGCCACCAGCATAGCGAGTTCCAAATCCAATCAATAATCCTGCAATTGCGAGAAGCAACACATTTTTTATAGACCAAATTTCAAATATTTCTACAGGTACATAAGTTGTTCCAGCACTCGCAAATCCCAATACTTTCAAATCATCAATTGTTTCTGGATTTAATACTGGTACTTGATCTACTGACAAATAGTTTGCCGCTAGATAACCTCCCACTACAGCTCCGACTAAAAACAACAGATTCCATCGTTGACTTTTCCAATCAAAATCAAAAAAGCTACAATTCTTCCCGGCTCCTAGCATGGAACATATATTCCGAAAATTGGAAGAAAAACCAAAGCTCTTCCCTAAAAACACCAATGCAACCATGACTAAAGCAACTAAGGCTCCCCCTACATACCATGGCCAAGGCCCTAAAACTAAATCCATATCTTATATTTTAATGCAAAACTAATTTACTGAAATCAAATGTTTGGTAACACAAGTTACATATAAAAAATCATTAGCTTTTTGTTAATCAAAGCCAACAAAACAATAAACTTTTAATATTAGACGTTACATTGGTATGGTTATTAAAAGTTGATTAATACGCATTTACCGATTAATTATGGTTAATTACCGAAAAATAAGTTCACTTAGCCTAGTAATTGATACAACTAAAACAATCTTACTATATCTTTGATTATCAATTAAACGCGAAAGCAAAGTAGAACATTTAATTTAAAGATTATGTCAATAAAAGAAACATTCACCGTAACGGGAGAGAACTTATTAAAGAGAATAAAGGAATTAATTGCTGAGGGAAATGTAACTAAAATTAGTCTTTCTGATAAAAACGGAAAGGAAATATTAAATTTCCCAGTTACTATTGGAGTTATTGGAGTTGTATTTGCACCCATCTTTGCCGCTGTAGGTGCTATTGCTGCTTTATTGACCGAATGTAAAATTACAGTAGAACGAGCAGAAAAACCGGAAGAGCAACAAGACTCAGACATTCCTACCTCCGAAGATAAATCAGAAAATAGTACGATAGAAGTACATTAAGTAAAATTTTGTTGTTTAGTAAATAAAAATAGAAAAGGCCAGTCTTATTTTAGATTGGCCATTCTTATGTTATATCAGGTTATACTTATAACAAAGTAGCGTCTTTTACTTCTACTTTAGTCCAATATTTACTGTATGCCTCTGCTGCAGCAATATGATCGGGATGCTTCTCATACGTTTCAATATCTTCCATATTTTTGAATGTAGCCATGCAATAATATGAAAATGAATTATCTACGACTGGCCTAGGTGTGGTGGGCGAAGGTTTTCCGATTTCATATTCGTAAATTCCAGGGATTTTCTTTAGAATTTCAATGAACTTCAAAAATTCTTGCTCTTCCTCAGCAGTAATCCCTTCCTTTAACCAGAAATAAACATTATGAACTATAAATCCAGTTTTTGATTCAGAAGACGTTTTTTCTTCTTCCTTTTTTCCATCTGCACATGAGGCCAATAAACTGCCCGAAGCTGTGCCAACAAGGATACTGGCGATAAAATTTTTTCTTTTCATAGTAAGCTGTATTTTTCAAATAGATTTGCATTAAAATTACTAATTTTTTTTCACAAAAAACAGCGTATACCTTCATAATATTCCTTTTATAAAAGCTCACATAACCTCCTTAAAAATAGATTAGTACCTCCAGCTAGCAAATTAAAATTAGACCATAAAATTTTTACAATTCCATAAGAAAAACAAGCCTGAATTTTGATAATTTATTAAACTTTAGTTCTCAAACTTCCTGAGAATAACGCACATTTATTATCCAGATTTGTATAAAAATTTAGTGAAATCAATTATTTATTGAAATAACTACGATAACAGACTCATTTATTGATAAAAATATCAATGCTTAACGGAACAAACTTGTATTATTTACAATGCAAAAGTTATATTTGTATGAATAAATTACTATTGCTTAGGGCTTAAATTCTAAACAAAATAGGTTTTACCCTGTTAATAGATTAATATAATTAACAAAAAGTTATTCTATCGCTTTGAATAAATTTAGTCGTATTGCATTAAAAACATTTTTATGGATTTTGGGATCCATTATCTTTTTACTTTTATTACTTATTTTTCTAATTCGACTACCTGCTGTACAAAACTACATCGTGGGCAAGGTGACGAATTACTTAGAAACAAAAATAGGTACTCCAGTAGATATAGGCCATATAAACATCACCTTCCCAAAAAAACTTGTGCTTCAAAATGTTTATTTTGAAGATCAGACTAAAGACACTTTACTAGCTGGTGAAGAATTATTGGTGGACATTAATATGTTCAAATTATTAAAAAACACCATTGAAATTGAAGAATTTGAACTGAAAGGAATTACCGCAAAAATCAACCGGACGCTTCCAGACAGTAGTTTTAACTTTGACTATATTGTAAACGCATTTGCGACGCAAAAAGAAAGCAGTCCCACAGCAGATAGTTCTTCTGCACTTGTCTTCGACATTGATAAAGTCAATTTTGAACGAATAAATTTCAAATATAAGGACGATGTCATTGGTACATCAGCTTCGATTTTTCTAAACCAATTTGACACAAGAATCAAAAAATTTGATTTAACCAAAAACATGTCTTTTGATTTGCCTGTGATCAATATCGATGGTCTTACTGCTGAAGTAAAACAATGGGCCGTGGCTCAAGCGACTGAAGCACCTACGGCTGCCGACTTTGGAATTCATGACCCTACAGTAGAAGCCAGTTCCTTACTTCCTAATTTGGCAACAAAGACCTTGAATCTTAAAAATATTTTAATTAGGTATTCCGATGAGGCCGGTGCCATGGATACTAAATTTAATATAGAAGAGCTCATTGCCAATGTTCATGAAATTGATTTAAACAAAGAAATTGTACGACTCAAAGAGGTTACATTGAATCAATCAGATTCGGAAGTATTATTTGGTAAAGTCGCACCAAAAGTAAACGTCAATACAGGTTCAGATTCTTCTTCAATCAATTGGATTGTATCCGCCGATAAACTCGTTATAGATAAAACCAATGTTTGGTATAAAGACGATAATCAAGCGCGTACGAAGGGTATTGATTATTTTAATCTTAAACTAACAGAATTGGCTGGTGTAATGGAAAACATCTATTATTCAGCAGATTCTATATCGGGCAATTTGACAAACCTGACAGCGAAAGATCATTCAGGATTCTACCTTAAACAACTTCAAGGAGACTTGAAATATACCAACCAGGGTGCATCGGTAAACAACTTGTTAATTGAAACCCCTTTCAGTAAAATTCAAGATCAATTTGAAATTACCTATCCTTCCCTAGAAGCGATTTCTACGAATCCTTCCCTGATGAATGTGCAAGCCAATTTATCCAAATCCTATTTGGATATGAAGGATGTGGCCTATTTAGTCCCAGATTTATCATCGCAAGAGGTCATGAAACCCTTAATGAATAAACGTTTTTTCATTGATGGAAAAGTGAGTGGAAAATTAGACGATTTATTGATTCCTAAATTTGAATTTAAGACCTTAAAAAATACCCATATCATTGCTTCTGGTAGAATAAAAGGATTACCTGACATCGATAAAATGGTTCTGGATCTACAAATCAAGAAGATGGTCACTGGCCGAGATGATTTGAAACAATTGATCGCAGCATCCCTACTACCAGATAGCATACAACTTCCGAGGAACATTAGTGTAGCTGGAACCTTCAAAGGAGGAATGTCAGGCTTTGATACGGACTTGAAACTCCTTACTGAACAAGGAAACGCATCCATCAATGGGTACCTAAAAATGGGAAGAGACACCAGCTATAATGCATTTGTTTCCGTAGACAATTTCAATTTAGGCGAATTCCTAAAGCAAGATTCTGTTTTAGGTTATGTTGCTGCACAAGCCCAAGTAACCGGTACTGGATTAAATCCAAAGACCATGAATGCCGATATATTAGGGACTGTAAAACGATTTGACGCGATGGGCTATAGTTACCGCGATATAGATTTCGACTTATCTGCTGTATCTGGAGATATTGCCGGTAATATAAGTAGTCCAGACCCAAACATCCAACTTAGAACAAAAATTGAAGCCAATATGAAGGGGAAATACCCTAAATTATTTGCTGAAATGGAGATTGATAGCATCAATTTTAAAAAATTGAAATTGATGGATCAAGACTTACGTTATCATGGAAAAATCATCGCAGACTTTGAGACACTCGATCTAGACTTCTTAAATGGATCTCTTGCTATTGTTAACTCGTCTTTGGCCTATAATAACGATCGTTTTGTTTTGGATAGTGTATCGTTGAAAGCTCAAGCAGATAGCAGTAGAAACACCTTAGTGCTACAGTCTGAGTTCCTCAATGCGCACTTAACTGGAAAATATAAGTTAACAGAACTAAGTTCTTCCATTACCGATATTATTCATCGGTATTACAACCCATCAAATACTCAACAGGAATTCCAGTATGCTTCGCAGCAATTTGAATTTTCTGCTCGCTTGAATAAATCCCGTATTATCCGTGACTTCTTGCCTGATTTGGAAGAATTAGAAGACATCACACTCGATGGAACCTTCAATAGTGATGAAAAATCAATAATGGCTAAATTGCTAGCGCCTAAAATTGTTTATGCAGGAACAGAAATTGAAAATGTAGGTTTAGACATCATTTCCGTAGATAGCACCCTCTATTACAATGCATTAGTAGGCCGAATTTTAGTAAGCAATATCGAATTGAGCAATACCATTTTAAGTGGAAACATCAAAGAAAACCAAGTGGACCTCGGTCTTTGGATTAAAGATAAATTGGACAAAGAACAATACCACTTAGGCGCGATCATGAATGTTGCCGAAAATAATTATGGTGTTTCTTTAAAAGAAGATGGCCTCATGTTGAATTATGAAAAATGGTCTATCAACCCTAATAATCTTATTAGCTTTGGAAAAGATGGAATCCGAGCATCTGCATTTCACCTCTCCAATCAAGGTCAGGAGTTAATAATTCAATCTCAAGATTCTACTCTAAATGCACCTATAGACTTAAGGTTCAATAATTTTAGAATTGAAACATTTACCAAAATGTTGGAGTCTGAAAATCTAAATTTGGGCGGTGGCATCAATGGTACTGCAACCGTTTCTAGATTAGAATCTAGCCCAGTATTTATTTCCGATTTAACCATCAACAAATTTTTCTTTGGAAAGGATACCATTGGTAATGTGATGGTCAAAGTAAACAACGTGAAGGAAAACACCTATTCTGCAGATATTCGAATCACAGAAAATGGTAACGATGTACAATTGATTGGTGATATTATTTCTCCACCACAAGGAGACATGCAAATCGATGCTACCTTAGCATTAAAACCCATGAAAATGAAAACCATTGAGGCATTTAGTATGGGTAATTTAAAAGGTGCTTCAGGCGATCTTACGGGTGGATTACAAATCACAGGAACAACTTCTGCCCCTCGTATTCTTGGTGAATTAACGTTTGTTGATGCCATCATCAATGCCTCTATGCTTAATTCGAACATGAAAATTGATGGGCAAAAAATATTCTTCAATAACCAAGGGATAAGTTTTAAGAACTTCAATTTAACCGACTCTAAAAATAATACAGCTCGATTAAACGGTACTATCCGCACTCAGACTTATACAGATTTCGATTTCAACCTGAATCTAACAACGGACGATTTTGAAGTGATGAATTCCACACGGGTAGATAATGACCTCTTTTTTGGAAAAATGTACCTTACCTCCAATATTCGAATCACAGGAAATCTCGATAAACCTAAAATTGATGGTAATGTAAAAGCCAATGAACGCACAGACTTCAATTTTATCGTTCCAAATGATAATCCAGGTGTGGCTCAACGAGATGGTGTCGTTAAATTTGTGGATAGAAGTGATACCGTCAGATCTAATGTATTTGCCCAGTTGGATTCCATGACTAAAGTTTCCAATACCTTATCTGGCTATGATATCGCTTTGAACTTAAGCACCGATCGGGAAGCGAAATTTAAAATCATTTTAGATGAGGGGACTAAGGATGCATTGAATATCCGGGGTATTGCAGAAATAAATACCAGTATTGATGCCAACGATAAGATTACCATGTCGGGTACCTTTACAGTAGAAGATGGAGATTACACTTTTTCACTCGGGCCAATTTCGAAAGATTTTAGGTTTCAGAAAGGAAGTACAATAACTTGGAATGGAGATCCATTAGATGCTCGACTGAACATCACGGCTGTATACACAGGTAGATTTGCGAGTTTAGAATTGGTGCAAAATCAAATAGGCTCAGAAAGTCAAAACTTATATAAACAGCGCGTTCCGTTTAATGTATTGTTAAAATTGACAGGCGAATTATTCAAACCAGAAATCAATTTTGATATCGATTTGGATGAAAGCAATGCTATTGTTTCGCAAGATGTTGTGAGTAAAGTTAATATTGCATTATCAAATATTCGAGACGATCCAGCAGAACTAAATAAACAGGTCTTTTCACTCATTGCTTTAGGACGCTTTATGTCTTCCAATCCTTTCGAAAGTTTATCGGGTGGAGGTGCAGAGTCTATGGCCAGAAGTACCGTAAGTTCTTTCTTGACTGGACAATTAAACAATCTTGCTTCAGACCTAATTAAAGGGGTAGAATTAGATTTTAATTTAAACTCGGAGGAAGACTACCTTACAGGTAATGCCCAAACGCGTACAGATTTAAATGTGGGTGTATCCAAACTATTATTTGATGATCGTTTGAAAATTACTATTGGTTCTAATTTTGAGGTAGAAGGAAATAGCCGGCCTGGAGAAAAAGCTTCCAACATTGCTGGAGATATTTCGCTCGATTATCAATTATCTAAAGATGGTCGCTATTTTGCTAGGGTATATCGTAAAAACCAGTACCAAGCTACACTCCAAGGACAATTTGTAGAAACTGGGATTGGATTTATAATCAATATGAGTTATAATAGATTCAAAGAACTATTTATGAATTCCAAAGCACTGCAAGAATATTATAATACCGAAAGTAGTTCTTTTAGAAAGCGTTTTGATGTAGATCGTATGGAAATTGATTCCATTTATAGAGACAGCGTTCGAACCATCATTCGAGATAGCTTGATGAAACACAGTCCAGAATATAGAAAACGGATTGAACAACAACAACAAGATTTACTGAAACAACAACAAGATAGTACTCAAGTTCCTATAGACAGTAATCAACGAATTAAAGATAGTAATACAACAGCCTACAAAAATGAAGAAGAAGATGGAGGGAATGATGAGAACTAAATTCATGTTTATAAGCTTGATCGGTCTTATCTTCTTAGGATCTTGCAACCCCACGAAGTATTTAGCTGATGGGGAAAAATTGTATACCGCTGGCCAGGTGGATATTAAAAATGACACCCTAGCAGCCGAGCGCAAGGAAGCATTTGAATCGGTACTTGAAGAATCTTTGACACCGAAACCCAATAGTAAATTGCTCGGCATGTACTTTAAATTAGGCCTATGGAACATGGGGGGAGGGCCAGATTCCAGTAGCAATTTTGTTCGAAATTGGTTAAAAAGAAATGGACAAGAACCTGTAAAATTGAGTGACGTAAATCGAGAATATAACGAAAACCTACTCCGCAATAAATTAGAGAATTTTGGTTTTTTTCATGCTCAAGTTACTTCCGACACGTTAATAGATGGAAAATTCGCATCTGTTCGCTATGATGCTTTTCCGGGCAAAATATTTCGAATCAATAATGTGAAATTTGAAATTGACAGTAACACTTACTTAGGAGAAAAAATTGCTGAAATTAAAAGTACCAGTCTACTTAAAACAGGTAATAATTACAATTTGGATGTAATTTTAAATGAACGAGACCGGATAGATGATTATTTAAAACATAAGGGCTTTTATTATTTCAGCCCAGATAATTTATTGGTCGAAGTGGATAGTACCATTGGAGATCACAAAGTGGATATGTTCGTGACTTTAAAACCAGAAACACCTTTAAAGGCAAAAACGGAACAACATTTAGGAAAAATTTACATCTATCCAGATTATCAGGAAACCAGTAGCGGTACGAGAAGAAGAACGCCAAGAGAACATGAGGAGTATAAAAAAGACATCTATATCATAGATCGTGAAAATAAATACCGTAAAAAAGTATTGGCAAATCATATATTTCTAGAACCTGAACAACTCTATAATCGCTATTGGCATAATCAAACCATCAACCACTTGGTTAATTTAAATAATTTCAAATTCGTAAAAAATGAATTTGTCGACAGTCCTGATTCTGCTAATCATTTAGACGTTTATTATTATTTGACTCCAATGGATCGTAAATCCATCCGCTTAGAATTAGTGGGTAAAACAGCTGCTGTTTACAATGGAACAGAACTTACAGCCAATTGGACGTTAAGGAATGCTTTTAAAGGTTTTGAAACCCTTACCCTATCAGTATTTGGTGGATATGAAACACAAACGGGTGGTAGTGTCAATTTAAATTCAAGTTACATTCGCTATGGTACGGAAATAGGAATTACTTGGCCAAGATTGCTCTCGCCTTACAAATGGGCACCCGCCAGAAAATACATCCCAAAAACATTCTTAAAAGCTGGATATGAATTCTTAAACCGCCGTACTGCTTACACCTTAAATTCCCTAACCTTAAACTATGGTTATGCTTGGAAGGAAAATGAACAAAAAGATCATAATTTAACCTTAGCAGAAATCATCTATGTGCAACCTCGTGGCATATCTGATGCCTATAAAGCGCAAATGGACACCGTTCCTACATTAAGGCATATTGTAGATCCTCAATTTTCTTTTGGTCCTAATTATATTTACACGTTTACCAATACCATGGAAGATAAGCAGCACACGTTTTATGCAAAAGCTGGCCTAAATACTTCCGGGAATATCTTGGGATTAATACAAGGTGCTGATTATAATGCCGGAAACATCAAAAATTTGTTTGGAACAGCGTATTCTCAATTCATTAAAGCGGAGGCTGATTTAAGACATTATATGAAGATCACAGCTAATTCTACGCTAGCTTCTCGCGTAATGATAGGTACCTCCTATTCTTATGGAAACTCCCGATCACTACCTTACTTAAAACAATACTATACAGGGGGTCCCAACGGATTGCGCGCATTTCGAGCGAGAGCCATTGGACCGGGCTCATCCCTACCGGAAAACTTAGGTGACGAAAACTTCTTTGCCGATCAAACGGGAGATTTTAAACTCGAACTGAATACAGAATATCGCGCTAAAATAGCTGGCATGTTTCATTGGGCAGCTTTTATAGATGCCGGAAATATATGGTTACAACGGGAGGATATCAATAAACCAGGCGGAAAACTTTCCAACAAATTCATTTCTGAGCTTGCTGCTGGTGGTGGTCTAGGTTTACGCGTGGATTTAGACTTTTTAATAGTCCGTACAGATTTCGCCATTCCTTTTCGTGTACCTTACCGCCAACCTGGTGACCGATGGGTATTTAAATACATCGACATCAGGGATAGAGATTGGCGTAGAGATAATTTAGTCTTTAATTTGGCCATAGGTTATCCATTCTAATTCCTAAAAAATTCATTTTAATACGGCGAAAAGGCATACGATTACAGGTATGCCTTTTTTCGTTATCAAAAGTCAGACTTAGCGAACCGTTTTATTTGTTTAGGCATTGTATTTCTTTACTCTTAGACGGATCTCCTTCGGATCTTAGTCGGATATTCAATGGAACAGTTGCGGAAAAATGCGAAGAAAATCCAAAGGAGATCCAACTTAAAAACAGCCCATTAAGGTATGAGCCCTGATTTATTTATCATTCTCCGGATTCCGTAAGTTATATTATGGAAATTTGTTAGTTTTAGCATCTTATACTTAACTATGCGCATTTTAATATTCATAAGCTCTTTATTTATTTTTTCCTGTACAAATCCTGAATCTGTCATTCTTAGTGAGAAAGATTACATCTCTATAGTCGATCGAGATACTTCACTCCTGCACTTGACCCTTTATAAAAATAATTTTTATGGACACTTAACCATTAAACAACCTGGTGATGTAATAATTAAAGGCGAAATAAATGGTAAAATACAGCAAGACACTCTAATTGGAGACTATTTGTACACACCATATAAATGGAAATACCAAAAAAGAAGACCTATCGTATTGTTAAATCAAAAAGGGACCTTTGTGGAAGGTTCTGGAATAATAAGCATTCTTTTAGGCGTACCGCATTACATGCCCGGCTCCATTTCCTATGACCCTCCAAAAAACGTGTTTACCGAAGTTAAATAGCAAATCACGTTGTTTAGTCAAGGATTCCATGTATGTATTCGGCAAGCTTTTAGCTGCTTGGAACAGGATATCTAGGTTATATGTATAATATTCTTCATACAGTTTGATTAACGCCTTTATTCGCAGAGCCCATTTAACCATCGTTCAAACTCAAGCATCAGCACATTCATATATTTTATTGTCGATAAATAGGATATTTTCTAGGTTATTGACCATAAGCCTATGGCTTATAGGAAGGTACTACAACCTAATACGCTAAAACCATTCTATAATAATCCATAAATTCATCCTTATATTTGATTTATATAAAAAGTGATTTTTATGGAGGCAGTAGAAACTATTAGACAGTATTATCTTAATACGCGGAAAGAAACACCAACGGGATTCGATTTACATAAGGCTAATACGAGTCATTTTAACATTTTAGAATCGGAAAGTTGCCTAAATACGTTTCCCTTTATGCGGCGAGATTACTATAAAATTTGTTTAGTAGATAACGCATTGACCTATCAATATGATGGTCAAAAAATTGAAATTGAGGGACCATGTATCGTGTTTTCCAATCCGAATATTCCATACGGAATGGAACGAAAATACCTTTGCAATAAACGTAAAGGATATATTTGCTTATTTAACGAAGGTTACCTAACTGGAGAAATAAAAGCGGCATTAATTAAACTAAACGCCCTATATGCGCGAGATATTTTCCCTTATATCATGTTGACAAATGAGGAGTATGAGTTATTTAGCCTATACTTCAAAAACCTGTATGATGAATATCGAGGTAATTTTGAATTTCGCAAAGAAATCATTACCAACTTATTACGAGTCGTGATATACCTTGCCATAAAGACGCAGATGAACCATTATCCAGAAATTCATTTTACAGAACAAAAGGATCGTTTAGTTACAGGTTTTATCAAACTATTGGATCGACAATTTCCTGTTGATTCTCCCAATTCCATATTGGAACTTAAAACTCCTGCTGATTTTGCTGATAACCTCAACGTTCATGTGAATCATTTAAACCATGCCTTGAAAGCAAATACAGGAAAATCCACGAGTCAACTTATTCAAGAACGGGTATTGACCGAATCCTTAGCTCTAATACAATATAGTGATTGGAGTATTTCAGAAGTAGGACAGAGTTTGGGTTTTGAATATCCTGCCCATTTTAGTCAATTCATAAAAAAACACACGGGATTCAGTCCTAAATATTTCAAAAAATCATCTTAGGATTAATATTTGATTTATATAAAAAGTTGTTTGAAGTGTATAACAAAATTTTCCAGCAAGGAACTTAATTTTGTGCAGCTACTTTCTAATAACTATGAGCGCATTAAAAAAACAACATGAATCTTTCGCTAGCCTATTAGCATTTGCTTTAATTCCCATTTCTGGACTTGCAATGGATGTGTATTTACCCTCCTTTCCTGAAATGGCAATTAATTTGAACACTTCGGAAGCTAATATTAAACTAACCCTCAGTATCTATTTAATATCGTATGGTATTTCACAATTATTTGTAGGAAGTCTAGTCGATAGTTTCGGCCGATTCAAAATTAATTTAATAGCCATACTTGTATTTAGCATCACTTCCATAGGAATTATTTTTGCCCCAAATGTCTATTGGATCATAGCTTATCGATTTATTCAAGGGATCGCAATTTCCATAATTGTTGTGAGTAAAAGAGCGTTTTTTATTGATGTTTATACCGGCGAAAAGAGAAAACATTACACGAGCTTATTAACGGTTGTATGGGCCACAGCTCCCATTCTTGCACCTTTTTTGGGAGGCTATTTGCAAGAATATTATGGTTGGAGAGCCAATTTTTATTTTCTAGCAGCTTATGGCTTATTATTATTCCTATTAGAATATGTGTTCAGCGGCGAAACCATTCAAAAAAAGCAAGAATTCAGCCTAAAAAGTATCCTTCACGTTTATAAAATGCTTTTGTCTCATGTAGATTTCAGTGTAGGGATCGTCCTTTTAGGATTCAGCTATACCATGGTCATGGTATTTGGAATGACTATCCCATTCATTGTAGAACATCAGTACCACCTAACTCCGGTTACCTCAGGTTATTGTGCATTAATTTCGGGTGTCGCTATTTTTATGGGTGGCCTATTGGGCAAACTACTAATGAATAAACCTTTTTACCAAAAACTATTCTTTGCTAATCTCTTACAACTTATTTTTGCCCTTTTAATGTTGCTTACAGCTCCGTTAAATTTAGGCTTGCCGGGCTTATTACCTTTTGTATTTGGTATTCATTTATTTCAGGGATTGACTTATAATGTTTATTTCACCTATTGCATTACTAAATTCCCAGCATATGCAGGGACATCCAGCGGCATAGCGAGTGGCGTTTGTTATATCTTATTCTCTATTTTAAGTTTCGGTATTGCAAATATGCTACATATACGAGACCAATATACGCTCTCCTTATCTTATTTATTTTGTATCCTAGTGATTGGCTTATTGATCTTCTTTTTTAAACCAGCCATGCTTAAAGGTGTAGCCTTAAGTTATTCAAATACTTAATTTATGGGGCTAAAAAAGGTAATATGAGCTAAAAATCATGTGCCAAATACTAGTAAATGCGAATATAAATTGGTACATTTAAAAAGCAAACATTTAAACCAAAATGCTATGAAAATAACCGTTGTAGGTGCAGGAGCAGTTGGAGCAACCACTGCAGATAATCTAGTAAGACGTAATATTGCAGAAGAGATTGTTTTGTTAGACATAAAGGAAGGATTTGCCGAAGGCAAAGCACAAGATATGATGCAAACTTCCGCTCTATTAGGCTTCGATTCAAAAATAAAAGGCGTAACGAACGATTATGTATCTACTGCTGGTTCCACAGTCGCTGTAATTACTTCCGGAATCCCTAGAAAGCCGGGAATGACTCGCGAAGAGTTGATTGGAACGAATGCGAACATTGTAAAAAATGTGGTCGATAACCTAATTAAACATTCTCCTGATATCATTATATTAATTGTATCTAATCCAATGGATACGATGACCTATTTAGCACTGAAAGCTAGCGGATTACCAAAAAATAGAATTATTGGAATGGGTGGAGCATTGGATTCTGCGCGATTTAAATATCAACTTTCCGATAAACTAAATGCCTCAGCCAATGATTTAAATGCGATAGTAATTGGAGGACATGGAGATACCACCATGATCCCTTTAATTAAACATGCAACCTGGAATTCTGTTGCTATTTCACAGTTCTTAACAGCGGAAGAAGAAGCAGAAATTGTCAAAAAAACCATGGTTGGTGGCGCTACGTTAACTGCATTAATAGGTACTTCGGCTTGGTATGCACCAGGTGCCGCAGCTGCAGCAATGGTAGAAAGTATAGTTAGAGACCAAAATAGGCTATTTACAGCCTCCGTATTTTTGGAAGGCGAATTAGACCAAGATGATATAGCGATAGGCGTACCTGTGATCATCAATAAAAAAGGCTGGGATAAAATCGTTCCTATAACGCTTTCTGAGGAAGAAAAAGCGCTATTTAGCGCAAGTGCTGATTCGGTTAGAAAGATGAATCAAGTATTGTACGATGAGGGCGTGCTCAGCAAATAAAATGAATAAAATTACGATTAAATAAACATGCAAAAAATACCATTTGAAGTCATCAGCCTACAAGCTGATGGCTTTCATATTATAACAGAAGCCGAACTACTCGGAAAGAAATTTAAAATGGTGATTGACACGGGTGCCTCCAAAACAGTTTTAGATAAAGAAACCTTATTGCAGGCAGGGATTTCAGAAGAAACTCTTGAAATAACCGATGTTTTGAGTACAGGACTCGGAACCAATACGATGGAAAGTTTCTTTTTAACCATCCCAGATTTAAAACTCGCGGCATGGCATGGCAAAAATATTCATGTAGCGGTACTCGATCTAAGTTCGATAAATTATGCCTATCAACAGATAGGACTGAGTCCTGTAATTGGGGTTTTAGGGGGTGATATTTTGAAGAAATATGGAGCCATTATCGATTATAAACGGAACATTATTCAACTCAATCAACGGAAATTCACTTTGAATAATCGTCGTTGAATATGCAATCTCAAGTAAATATAGAAACCTACGGATATAAATATGCCGCATCCGCCCATGATATACAAAGCGGTTTTAAGACCAAACCATTCCGCAAATGCTCCAGTTAGTAAACTTCCAATAGGTAATATTCCTTGAAAAGCCATCACATAATAAGACATCACGCGAGCCCGATAAGCTGGCATAGCATGGGTTTGTATATAGGTATTGATCGAAGAAGTTTGCATCATCATAGCAAATGACACCGCGCAGGTAAAGCATAATGCAGCAGGCAAGAACTTTGCAAAGGCCAATAATACCAAGGAAATTGCCATAGCCAATGCCGCAAATAGTACTCGGTATCGAAGATTTTCTCCTGAGCGAAGGGTCGCCATTCGGATTGCACCAAGCATAGCCCCAAAACCGGCAGCACTCTCGAACCAGGAAAAGGTCTGTTCATTTCCCTGGAATAACTCCTTTGCAACTGCCGGAAGTAAGAAGGTATACGGCATAACCAACAGGCTTGAAAATGTGAGTACAATAATCAATGAGATAATATGGGGAGATCTTTTTAAATATTTAAAACCTTGAACTAAACCCTGAAAAGCATTTTCATTGGGAACAATGATGACCTTTTCCTTGACATTCATGAGTAATAGACAGATAATGACTGGAATAAAACTCAAGAAATTGATTGTAAAACACACAAACTCACCATACATCGTGAGCAATATTCCTCCTATCGCAGGCCCAACCATTCGGGCTGCATTAAAAATAGAAGAATTTAAGGCGATTGCATTGGACAAATCTTTTCGATCATCTACCAATGATACCAATAAAGCTTGCCTCCCAAGCACGTCAAAAGCATTGATAAGCCCTTGTACAAAACCCAATACCGATAAATAAAGAACCGATTCTAATTCTAAATACAGTAATAATGCTAATAAACCTGCTTGAATCATTAAGCCAATTTGCGTGATAAACACCAATTTATATTTGGGATGTCTATCAACAAATGCACCTATAAATGGAGATAATACTAAGGAAGGCAATAAAGAAATGAAGGAAACAAAACCTAGCCAAAATACAGAATCAGTTAACTGATAAACTAACCAACTAATGGCTATACGCTGCATCCATGTCCCCAAGATAGATATGGATTGACCTATGGCATGTAATCGATAATTGGGATATGCTAATGATCTAAATATTTGCATGTATCGGAAGCGATTTTAGAATCTACGTTTACAATCCATCTGCTATTGCTAAATGTACAGTTTTCCCTCAGCTTCAACAAGTAATGAAATTGTTAATTCGGATTAGGCTGTCAATGCTACAACAAAATCTGCGGGATAAAGTTCTAAAATACTGGAATTAAAAGCTTGTTATTCAACATTGTTTTCATTCTTGAAACAATATCTTACCTTTGCATAACAAATCCCCAAAATAATATAAAAGGGCTTATATTTTAAATCAACATTTTATACCATGAAGTTTTTTATTGACACGGCCAATCTAGCGCAAATTAAAGAAGCACAAGACTTAGGTGTTTTAGATGGAGTAACTACTAATCCTAGTTTAATGGCCAAAGAAGGCATATCTGGAGAAGAAAACGTAATCAATCATTACAAAGCTATATGCGCTATCGTAGAAGGTGATGTAAGTGCAGAAGTTATTTCTACAGATTATGAAGGCATGATCAAAGAAGGTGAAATTTTAGCTGCATTAGACAGTAAGATTGTGGTTAAAGTTCCTATGATTAAAGATGGTGTAAAAGCAATTAAATATTTCAGTAAAAAAGGTATCAAAACCAATTGTACTTTGGTATTTTCAGCTGGCCAAGCTTTGTTAGCTGCAAAAGCAGGAGCAACCTATGTATCACCATTCATCGGTCGTTTGGATGATATTTCTGTAGACGGTTTGGGCTTGATCGAAGAAATTCGTGAAATCTATGACAACTATGGATTTCAAACACAAATCTTAGCGGCATCTGTACGCCACAGTGCGCACATTTTAGGTTGTGCTAAGATTGGAGCAGACGTAATGACGGGTCCTTTATCTGCTATTACAGCTTTATTAAAGCACCCACTAACGGATAGTGGTTTGGCACAATTTCTTGCTGATCACGCGAAAGCTTCAGGAAAATAATTGAAAAAAATCATGCAAAATAGGGACCTCCTTAGCTTCAGTTAAGGAGGTTTTTTATGTAGTAAAAAATGCGTATTTTTACATCTTTCAATGTGATAAGGGTATGGAAGATCATCTTATAAAAACCGAAGAATTCAATCAAATTTTAAAGGCCAATCAGCTCAAAGTTACCCAACCAAGACTACGAGTTTTGGAGGTAATTTCAACCAAGAGCACGGCGATATCTCAACCAGAATTAGAACGTATTTTAGGGAATGATATAGACCGTGTAACCCTATATCGGATTCTTTCAAGCTTCGAAGAAAAGGGAATTTTACATAAAGTTTTTGATCTTCAAGGTACGGCAACTTATGCCTTTTGTTCCCACAAATGTTCTGCCGATCATCACCATGATCAACATGTTCATTTCATCTGCTCCGTGTGTAACAGTGTATTTTGTTTAGATGAAATTTCCATTCCTCAGATCAATTTGCCAAAAGATTTTACCCTGCACTCCATCGCAATTAATGCCGTAGGTTTGTGCGATCATTGTAAATCTTAGCCTCCATTTCAGGTCCTATTTCTCTCATAAAATTTAATTTTAATAAAATTTTATGTAGGAGGCTGACAACTCAATTTTTCAATTTTAATGGCTAATATATAAAATTATTCGATTGCTAATCTTTAGCATTTGAAAATATACTGTATTAATTTACAGTACTTTAATGTCAATTATAAGACTGATTACATTAATAAAATTATTTTAGCAAATAACAAGATTTACCAAACAAATGATAACAAGCGCTGAATATCAACGTGTTATCTAATTATACTTTTAAATATGTTTAGCAATTGACTATTTAATAATATAGTTTTCAATTAGATAGTACAGCTAAAATAAATAATCACTTTTCAAGTCTATCTATTTAAAAAGTAGCATGATCAAGTTCGAAATCAAAAAAACTAAAACCATCATTTTTGTGTATCTTTATTGAAGTATAGCATTCGAAATAATGCGAACAAAAATAAAATAGCGAAGACCTCCCCTATCCGCTTTTCGGATTTTACCCTTGGAGGTTTTGGTAAGAATAAAAGTTTATGAAGTCAAAAAAAGACAACCCTTACAAAGAAGTGCTAACTCAACTTATCGTTGATGTTTTCGAAAAATCCGGCAACCCATTATTGAATTATAAACAAGTCGCATCTAAATTAAATTTGACAGACACCGATTCTAAAATCGCGGTTGCAGACATTTTATCAGACGCTTCAAAACATGGCTTATTCCAACAACCTGAGCGTGGAAAATTTAAGCTTAAACAACTGCAAGTATACCTCACAGGAAAGGTCGATATGACGGCTGATGGATCAGCTTATATTGTCCCTGAAGACGAGCTCGAAACTGATATATTTGTCGCCCCTAGAAAGCTACGCCAAGCCTTACATGGAGACATCGTTAAAGTCCATATTTACGACCGTAAGAAAGGTAAAAAACGCGAGGGTGAAGTTGTGGAAATTGTGCAACGTGCAAAGACCGATTTCACTGGAACGATGGACGTATCTACAAGCTATGCGTTCTTCTTAGCTGACGACAGAAAAATGCTACACGACATCTTTATTCCACTCGACAATTTGAACGGAGCGAAGAACGGAGAGAAAGTCGTGGTTTCCATTATCGACTGGCCAGCTAAAGCAAAAAATCCGATTGGAAAAGTTAAATCTGTGCTCGGTAAGAAGGGTGAGAATAATACCGAAATGAATGCCATCTTAGCTGATTATGGATTTCCTTTGGAATTTCCAAAAGCGGTAGAAGAGGAAGCAAATGAAATCCCGGAAACCATAAGTCCTGAAGAAATAGCGAAACGCGCTGATTTCCGTGCGACAACTACGTTCACCATCGACCCTTTAGATGCTAAAGATTTTGATGATGCGATTTCTTTTAAAACTTTAGAGAATGGCAATTACGAAATCGCCGTTCATATTGCCGATGTTTCTCATTACGTGATTCCTGATACTGCTTTAGATAAAGAAGCGTTTGAACGTGGCACCTCTGTTTATTTAGTGGATCGCGTTATCCCCATGCTTCCAGAGCGCCTTTCTAATAATTTATGTTCGCTTCGTCCAAATGAGGATAAACTTTGTTTCTCTTCCGTTTTTGAAATCGATGAAAAAGCAAACGTCATAAATGAATGGTTTGGAAGAACAATCATCCATTCGGATAGGCGATTTACCTACGAAGAAGCACAAGAAATTATCGAAGGTAAGGAAGATCAATTTTCCAATGAAATACTCAAATTAAATGAACTCGCGTATATTCTTCGGGAACGTCGCTTTAAATCTGGCGCGATTAGTTTCGAAACCGAGGAGGTTAAGTTTCAGCTGGATGAAAATGGTAAACCCTTAGGTGTTTTTACCAAAATCAGGAAAGATGCGCATAAATTAATCGAAGATTTTATGCTACTGGCGAATAAAAAGGTAGCGGAATTTATTGGAAAGCAAGGAAAGGGTAAAAACAAACTTCCTTTTGTTTATCGTTTTCACGATGTCCCTAATACAGAAACGTTAACTAGCTTTTCACAGTTTGCCTCTCGCTTTGGACATCGTCTGAGCTTGAAATCGGATAAAGAAACTGCAAAATCGCTAAACAGCATGATGAGCAAGATAGAAGGTTCAAAGGAACAAAATCTTTTAACCTCTTTGGCAATACGATCTATGGCAAAAGCCATATACACGACCAAAAAGGCATCACATTACGGATTAGCGTTTGATTATTATACACACTTCACCTCTCCTATTCGTCGATATCCGGATGTAATGGTTCATCGCTTGCTTCAATATTATCTAGACGGTGGTAAACATGTCAATGCGGAGCATTATGAAAAAATGGCGGAGCATTCCTCGCAAAAAGAGAAAAAAGCGGCTGAAGCAGAACGCGCCTCTGTGAAATATAAACAAGCTGAATTTTTGCAAGATCAAATCGGTAGAGAATATTTGGGTATCATTTCTGGTGTTACGGAATGGGGAATGTATGTAGAGATTGAGGAAAACAAGTGCGAAGGTATGGTTCGATTACGAGATATTACAGATGATTTCTATACCTTGGACGAGAAAAACTTTGCCATCATTGGACAACGCAAGAAGAAAACATATCAATTGGGTGATGAAGTGCAAATTATAGTCAAAAAAGTTGATTTAGATAAACGACAAATAGACTTTTCACTGATAAGCTAAGGCGATTATCATTCGATATTGGCAACAGCTAATCCAAATAGAAATTAAAAGCCCTTAGCTGCGGGATCTAAGGGCTTTTTGAAGGAAACACAACTGACAGGAAGATAGGTAGAATAGCACTGATTTTGATATTCAGAAACTATTTTAAAAAACTTATCAACCAAGTCTTTACAGTTCAAAGAATAATTTATATCTTTGCGGACTTAAAAATTAATTTTAAACAAATAATTTAGAAACAGGTAAATGCCTACTATTCAACAATTAGTTAGAAAAGGTAGAGTAGCTCTGGTTGACAAGAGTAAATCACCAGCGTTGGATTCATGTCCACAGCGAAGAGGTGTGTGTACACGTGTATACACTACTACCCCTAAAAAACCAAACTCAGCAATGCGTAAAGTAGCTCGTGTTCGTTTAACAAATGGAAAAGAAGTAAATGCTTACATTCCAGGAGAAGGACACAACTTACAAGAGCACTCCATCGTATTAATCCGTGGCGGTCGTGTGAAAGACTTACCAGGAGTACGTTACCACATCATCCGTGGTGCATTAGATACTTCAGGTGTTGCTGGTCGTAATCAACGTCGTTCAAAATACGGAACAAAACGTCCTAAACCAGGTCAAGTTGCGGCTGCGCCTACAAAAGGAAAAGGTAAGAAATAATTAAACGGAGGAAAAGAAAATGAGAAAATCAAAACCAAAAAAGAGGATCATTTTACCTGACCCAAAGTTTAATGATGTTCAGGTAACACGTTTCGTAAACAACATGATGTTTGACGGAAAAAAATCTATTGCATATTCAATTTTCTACAATGCAGTAGAATTAGTAGAGCAAAAAACACAAGAGAACGGTCTAGAGACTTGGAAAAAAGCGTTGAACAACGTAATGCCAGCTGTAGAGGTTAAATCTCGTCGTGTGGGTGGTGCCAACTTCCAAGTTCCTATGGAAGTACGTCCTGAGCGTAAAATCGCTTTAGGTATGAAATGGTTAATTTCTTATGCTCGCAAACGTGGTGAAAAAACTATGTTTGAGAAACTAGCAGGAGAAATCATTTCCGCGTCGAAAGGTGAAGGTGCTGCAGTGAAGAAGAAAGAAGATACGCACAAAATGGCTGAGGCTAACAAAGCGTTCTCACACTTCAGATTCTAATTTTGACTTTAACGAATTAAATATGATTACACCGACTTTACTGATTGAATATTCAAGAAGAAAGTCGGTGTATTTTATTTAACAGGAACAAACAAAGCTTTTCAAGCAAACTGCATAAAATTAATATGGCAAGAGATTTAAGATTAGTTAGAAATATTGGTATCGCTGCCCACATCGATGCTGGTAAAACTACCACAACTGAGCGTATTTTATACTACTCAGGGGTAAACCATAAACTTGGAGAAGTTCACGAAGGTGCTTCTACCATGGACTGGATGGAGCAAGAGGCTGAGCGTGGTATCACGATTACTTCTGCTGCAACTACGGTTTATTGGAACTACCGTGATAATAAATACCAAGTAAACGTTATTGATACTCCTGGACACGTGGATTTTACCGTAGAGGTAAACCGTTCTTTGCGTGTACTTGATGGTTTAGTATTTTTGTTTTCAGCTGTTGATGGTGTTGAGCCTCAATCTGAAACGAACTGGCGTTTAGCTGACAACTATAAAGTGCCTCGTATAGGTTTCGTTAATAAAATGGACCGTTCCGGAGCTGACTTCTTAAAAGTTGTTAAACAAGTAAAAGATATGTTAGGTTCTGATGCTGTTGCTTTGCAATTGCCTATCGGAGCTGAAGATACTTTCAAAGGTGTAGTTGACTTAATCAACAACCGTGGTATCGTATGGAATGAACAAGATAAAGGGATGACTTTTACCGAAGTTCCTATTCCAGAGGATATGGTTGAAGAAGTTGCTGAATACCGTGAAAAATTATTAGAAGCTGTTGCTGGATATGATGAGTCATTAATGGAGAAATTCTTTGATGATCCTAATTCATTAACAGAACGTGAAATCTTAGACGCTTTACGTAAAGCGGTTTTAGATAACGCAATCGTTCCTATGGTTTGTGGTTCATCTTTCAAAAACAAAGGTGTACAAACTATGCTTGACCTAGTGATGGAATTATTACCTTCTCCATTAGATCAAGAAGCAGTATCTGGTACTAACCCGAACACAGGTGAAGAGATCTCTCGTAAACCTTCGGTTACTGAGCCTTTCGCTGCATTAGGATTCAAAATTGCAACTGACCCATTTGTTGGTCGTTTATGTTTTGTTCGTGCTTATTCAGGAGTTTTAGAAGCGGGATCTTACGTGTTAAATACTCGTTCTGGTAACAAAGAGCGTATTTCTCGTATCTTCCAAATGCACGCTAACAAACAAAACCCAATCCCTAGAATTGAAGCAGGTGATATCGGTGCTGTAGTAGGTTTCAAAGACATCAAAACGGGTGACACACTATGTGATGAGAAACACCCAATCGTTTTGGAATCTATGACTTTCCCTGAGCCAGTTATCGGATTAGCTATTGAGCCTAAAACTCAGGCTGATGTAGATAGATTAGGTATGGGATTAAGTAAACTTGCTGAAGAGGATCCTACTTTCGTAGTAAAATCTGATGAAGAAACAGGACAAACAGTTATTTCAGGAATGGGTGAGCTTCACTTAGAGATCTTGATTGACCGTTTGAGACGTGAATTTAAAGTTGAAGTAAACCAAGGTGCTCCACAAGTAGCTTATAAAGAGTCTATCAATGGAACTACTGAACACCGTGAAGTTTACAAGAAACAATCAGGTGGTCGCGGTAAATTCGCAGATATTAAAGTGGTTATCTCTCCTATCGACGAAGATTACGATACTTCAAAATCAGCACTTCAATTTGTAAATGAAATCGTTGGTGGATCTATTCCAAAAGAATATATTCCTTCCGTTCAAAAAGGATTTGAAGCATCATTGAACAATGGTATATTAGCGGGTTACCCTCTATCAGGAATGAAAGTTCGTTTGATTGATGGTTCATTCCACGCAGTCGATTCAGATTCATTATCTTTCGAATTGGCAGCTAAGATGGCATACCGTGAAGCACTTCCTAAATGTCAACCCGTTCTTATGGAGCCTATCATGAAGGTAGAAGTATTAACTCCAGAAGAAAACATGGGTGATGTAATGGGTGACTTAAACCGTCGTCGTGGTCAAATGCAAGGATTAGATTCACGTAATGGTGCTCAAGTTATTAAAGCATTAGTTCCACTTTCTGAAATGTTTGGTTATGTAACACAATTACGTACTATTACTTCAGGTCGTGCAACATCCACTATGGAATTCGATCACTATTCTGAAGCACCTCGTAACGTGTCTGAAGATGTAATCGCTAAATCTAAAGGTAGAGTTAAAGGTTCTGTAGAATAATCTACAAACCTCATTAAAATAAACCGACCGCTAGTTGTAAATAGCTCTAATTAGCGGTCAAAATTAAAATCAAATAAAGATGAGCCAAAGAATCAGAATCAAATTGAAATCTTACGATTACAATTTAGTTGATAAATCAGCTGAGAAAATCGTAAAAACAGTAAAACCTACAGGTGCAGTTGTTAGTGGTCCTATTCCATTACCTACTGAGAAAAAAATCTATACGGTTTTACGTTCACCACACGTTAACAAAAAAGCACGTGAGCAATTCCAATTGTGTTCTTACAAGAGATTGTTAGACATTTATTCATCAAACTCGAAAACAGTTGATGCGTTAATGAAATTAGAATTACCTTCAGGTGTTGAAGTTGAAATCAAAGTGTGATAGAACCGATTTCAAATTGAAAACAAAGCCAGTTCATTAGAACTGGCTTTTGTTGTTTTAAATAGTCTTGAGAACTCAGCTTACCTCCCATGATCATCCATGCACTATTTAGGGATTTACGTTCACAGCCATTGCGGTTAAATAGTTACCTTTGATTATGGAAAATTTAGCTGGAAAATATGCGCTCATTACAGGAGCAGGAAGAGGATTAGGAAAAGCTACAGCTCTAGCTTTTGCAAAAGAAGGAATACATGTAGCTATTACAGGTAGAAATGAAGAACTTTTAAAAGCTACTTGTGAAGAAATTCAAGCACTAGGTGTTCAATCAACCTACACGGTTTTTGATGTCAGTGATTTAGCGTCGGTAAATTCAGCTGTAAAGCAGCTAAGCCAATCTTTTGGAACATTCGATATCCTGGTGAATAATGCCGGTGTAGCCGCTTTCGGATCAGTCTTGGACATGGATCCAGAAGCTTGGAAAAATATTGTAGACATCAATTTATTTGGCACATACAATGTGACAAAAGCAGTCTTACCTCAATTGATTGAAAAAAATGCTGGAGACATCATTATGGTTGCTTCTACAGCTGGTCTAAATGGTGCAGCCACTACTTCCGCTTACAGTGCAAGCAAATTTGGCGTCGTAGGCTTTGCAGATTCTTTAATGCGAGAAGTCAGAAAACACAATATTCGGGTATGCACTTTGATGCCAAGTACCATTGCCTCAGATATGTCAAAGGAATTGAATTTAACCGACGGCGATCCTGACAAAGTTTTACAACCCGAAGATTTTGCAGAATTGATTGTTGCTAACCTTAAATTACCAAGAAGAGCACTCTTAAAAACAGCATCTTTATGGTCTACAAATCCTTAAGGAGTATAATCCGATATGCTATAAATGCTGCTCTATGAGGCAGCATTTTCTGTAATGGAACCATCTATATTTCAAATTGACATGCACAGCCGAAGAATCATACAGCTAGTAATTACATTGCGCAATTCGGTAGAAGACATTGCGTAGCTAAAACAAGCATAACTAAACCAGTAATAGCGAAAGCACTGCTAAACCACTCCTACTCGACGAAGGCATAAACCCTTTACAATACTTTCAGGACAGTCCTTGCTTTACACAGACAAAGAACTACATTAGCTTAACCAGGCAAAAGAAAAAGCTTTAAAAGCAAGCAATAGGCCTATTTTGACCTAGGAATTAATCCCATTCAAAACACAAAAAAGGGTGCAATACGATTTGCACCCTTTCCCTAAATATTTTAAAATTTAATGCTTCTAACGATACGCTTAGAATTGAAAACCTAGGCCAAAAGATAGCACACGGTTAGAGAATTTATTATCCGCATTATCACTTGGGTTTAAGTTCGATAAACCTAATCCATATCCCGCATTAATAAGAAATCCATTACCAAATTTATATCCACCTAAGAAGTTCACACCTGCATCAATCAGGTTCATGTTCTTATCATCACCCGAGAATTTTAAATCTGATTCACCTGCTGCACCAATCTCTCCTAAATTACCTTCTAACTTAGATTTTCCAGAAATATTAAAACCTACATAAGGTCCAGCACCTAAAAATACATTACCAGAACCTGCAGGAATATAATATACAGCATTCACAGGGATTTCAATCGACATGGTATTAATAGATGAGCTTCCATCCAATCCATCACCTGTATATTCCGCCTTATTACCTTTACCTTGTAAGGAGACTCCTGGTTGAATTGAGAATTGAGGTGCTACAGGAATATCCGCAAAACCAGTTACATAAAATGAAACATTGTTTTTTTGATAATCCTTAGCCGCTTCACTTTGGTTACTAAATTTACCTAAGTTAACACCAGCCTTTAATCCATAGCTTGTTTGAGCTTGTGCTCCTGCTGCTAATAAAAATGCAGCGCCTAATGATAGTAATAGTTTTTTCATAATATTTAATTTTCAAATTAATTACACGATTATTCGATAGTACAGTTCATACAAAGTTTAGACCAAAATTAATAACAGGACAAAAACAACAACATAAAACGCTAAAATACAGTCAATTAAAAACAATAAAACAACTAATGATAATTAATCAAACAGCCTATTTATCGAATAAATGAATTTTATAGCACTATTACGTTAAAATCTTTTATAAGAATAAATAGATTTATTAAAAAAGGTTTTAAAATATCAAAAGTAAATCCTATTTTTGCATGCCTGTAAAGGTAAAGGGTCGGATGGCCGAGTGGCTAGGCTGAGGTCTGCAAAACCTCCTACAGCGGTTCGAATCCGCTTCCGACCTCGTTTGAACATTAAAAATATTGACAATAATGGGAGTTACACGTTTAAAAAGAAAAGATAGAAGAAACAAAACTGTTGCACGTGTTGAAGTACAGTTTTTAAAACTTGGCCGCAATATTGAACCAGGTTCAAGAAGCAAAATGGCAAAAGATAGTCAAATTACTAAAAATGACAATATCTTAAATAGTCTTGCTACAGAAGCAAAATAATACGTAAAAAAGTATATATAAAAGCCTTTAGGATTCCTAGAGGCTTTTTATTTTGTTTACCATTTCTTCTACTCGTTCAGAAGAACTATACATTAGCTCCCCTCCCATTCCAAAATCTTCCTGCTCTGGATTTGATATTCCTGATGGAATAATCACTTTTGCTGAACTATGTATAGCGCTTGCTCCAGTATACGATAAAATAGCAGTGATATTTTCAGCATTCACACCAGAGCCTGGCATTACCTCGATTTGTCCTGCAGCCTTAGTTATCCATTCTTTAAGCTTTTCTTTACCTTTAAATGCATCATGTTCTTGACCTGAAGTCAAAACTCGATCACAACCTAGTGCGATCAAGGTATCTAAACTTTTCAAAGGATTAGGGCACAAATCGAAAGCTCGGTGAAAAACAACAGTCAAAGGTCTTGCGATTTCGATTAGTTTAGACATGCGGGGCTCATCAATATTGCCATCTTTATCCAACACACCGATTACTACGCCATCACAACCGATTTCTTTACAGAACCTGACATCTTCCATCATCTCTTCAAATTCTTCGTTAGAATACAGGAAATCACCCCCTCTTGGTCTAATTAAAACATGGATACCAATAGATAAGTGTTGTCGAGTTAATTTAATCAAACCATAGGAAGGCGTTGTGCCTCCATTCTCTAGATTCTGGCACAATTCCACACGGCTTGCGCCACCTTTCTCTGCTTCTTTAGCCGAATACAAAGAATTAGCACAAATCTCTAATTTATAACCATTAATAACTTTCTCGCTCATTACTTCAAAGATATGATTTTTGAACATCTCGTTAATGCCTTAAATATAAAGAACAAGAAATCAAACACTTATTAAAACAATTCGCTAATTTTAATTGTTATTTCTTTTAGCAAAAAACAAAATACGATCATTATGCCCCTTATTTCCACCGACAAAGAAGTACAGATGCATTTATCATCGATGTACGATAAACTAGAAATCAACGTCAAGAAACTCAAAGAAGAGCTATGCACCCATCGAACAAACTATGAAGAAGCCTGTAACAAGCATATTAAATCAGGATTTCAATTTGAAAATCTATGGTTAAAAGCAGATCAAAATTATCAAGTAAAGTTCAAAGAATTCGAAACCCATTGTTTCCTATTAGAAATTTTAACTGACTATCGCGATGAGCAAGGCAATTTCATCCATTTACATGAGGTATTCGACACGTTAAATTGCCTTATTCACCAATTCATTGAACAAGAACATTATGAAATGTGCGCCATTATCAAAAAGTGGCAAGATTTCATCTCTTATAGGTATTATCTCACTCAATAGCAAAACTATTCCTATAAAAAAAGCCCATCAAGAGCTGGGACTCTGATGGACTTATTACAAACTCAAACTAGAAACTATCTTTTATGATATGCATCTAAAGCTTTTTGCAAATAAGCTTTAAATGCTGGTATATTATAATTAGCCCCACTGGTAGGAACTAATAAATTTTGTTTTTCGTCCATCAATGCATACAATGGTTGGGAATTGCTATTAAATTTACTGATCTGAAGATCAGAATTCATTTTACCCACCGTCTTAATGATTTTCCCTGAAACAGAAGATTTGTATTGCTCGTCCTCTGGTAATTTCAAAACACTATCATCCACATAAAGCTCCACTAAGATAAAATCCTCATTAATCATCTTATGAATGCCAGGATCCGATAAGACATCAGCTTCCATCAGGCGGCAGTTTACACAATTCCAACCTGTAAAATCCACCAATAAGGGTTTTTTAGCGCGTTCTGAAGCCTCTAAAGCTTCTGCATAATCATAGTATGGCTCTACACCTTTAAGAGTTGCACGATCGTGAAAATGCTTATAATATTTTCTATTATTGACCTCTGCGCCAGAACTGCTATGCACCGATACCCCAGACGAAATATCAAAATCTTGCGTACCTATAGGCGGTAAAAATGCCGCAATAGATTTCAATGGAGCACCCCACATTCCAGGAATCATATACATTACAAACGAGAAGACCAGAATCGCAAACATGGTTCTCGGCACAGACATAAACTTCAACTCACTATCGTGCGAAAATTTAATCTTACCAATCAAATACAGACCAAGCAATCCGAAAATTACTATCCATAAGGCTAAAAACACCTCTCGATCTAAAAACTGCCAATTGTATGCTAAATCTACATTCGATAAAAATTTCAATGCTAAAGCTAATTCCAAGAAGCCCAATACCACCTTCACACTATTTAACCAGCCTCCTGACTTCGGTAAAGATTTTAATAAAGAAGGAAACATGGCAAATATGACAAAAGGAATGGCCAATGCAAAGGAGAATCCAAACATGCCTATAGCGGGCGCTAATCGATCGCCCTTTGTAGCCGCATCCACCAATAAGGTTCCGATAATCGGACCTGTACAAGAAAAAGACACCACTGCTAAACTCGCAGACATAAAAAATAATCCTAATAATCCGCCTTTATCCGATTTGGCATCTATCTTATTGACAAAAGAACTAGGCAAAGTAATTTCAAAAGCCCCGAAAAAGGAAGCTGCAAATACCAGCAATAGCAAGAAAAATAAGAAATTGAATATCCCATTTGTAGATAAGGCATTCAAGGCATCAGCACCAAATAAGATTGTAATCAACATACCCAGTGCCACGTAAATCACAATAATAAACAGACCATACAATAACGCATGTTTCACCCCTTCCGTAGCACTTCCAGCTTTTTTAGTAAAAAAACTAACCGTTAGCGGTACCATAGGAAAAATACAAGGCATTAAAAAAGCCAAAAAACCACCTATCAAACCTTTTAAAAACACCGCCCAAAGGGTTATCGAATCACTACTGGATTCGGATGTGTTTTCAACTTTTGCCAAATCATTCGCTGTTGTATCCGCAGAAACCGAATCCCTATTGCTTGAACTCGCAATATCCTTCGGTTGCAGGGAATCAGCAGACACTTCAGCAACCGCATCAGAGCCATCTACAAATTCAACATCATCAAAATTGATTAGACTGTCTCCTGCTTGCCCATTTACTTGAACGGCAAAGAAAGTCAGCAGAAAACAAAGTAATAACAGAATTCTTTTCATAATTTGGTTATCAATATTTTAAACCTTTTAAGTTTAGCCAACCGAACTTGGGGAGTCCGGTCGACTATATATAAACTAAACAACTAACTAACTCGACAAAAAAACACTTAGGATTTATAATTCCCAATTAAGGATTTCTCTAGCCTTGCCATGGGATGAAAACCTGTAAATTCTAATTCAGTGGAAATATATCCCTCTTTCACGGGTTGTTCTTTCACTAGGTCTGTAGTTAAGTATTTTTTATTATCATCGCATAACAAAGTAACCACTACCGCATCTTCACCTAGTTCTTCTTTAATTTTTATAGCCCCAATGACATTTGCCCCCGAAGATATGCCAACAGCCAAACCCAATTGTTGCGCTAGTTTCTGCGCCATGATGATCGAATCAGCATCAGAAGCACAAATAACCCGATCCAATTCATCCAACTTAACAATTGCTGGAATAAATTCATCTGAAATACCTTGAATACGGTGAGCACCTACTTTATAACCCGTGGTTAAGGTCGGACTTTCCTGAGGTTCTAAAGGATGAATTTTTACTTCAGGATTGAAGCTTTTCAAGGCCTTTCCTACCCCCATTACTGTTCCTCCTGTACCTACGCCAGCGACAAAAGCATCCGGAGTTAAACCCTTGGCCGCCAATTGTAACGCGATTTCCTTTCCAGTAGTCAACTCATGCGCTTCTGCATTGAATAAATTTTCAAATTGACGTGGCAAGAAAACACCTCCCTTTGCGGCTAATGTTTCACTTAATTGAATACTCCCTAAAAAACCACCTTCTTCTTTACTGATCAATTGAATATCAGCACCCATACTTTTTATAATATCGATACGTTCTTTACTCAACCAATTCGGCATTATAATTTTTACTTGATGGCCTAAGGCTTTTCCAATAGCTGAAAAAGCAATTCCAGTATTTCCGCTAGTAGCTTCTACAATCACATCATCTGGGCGAATCTGACAATTCGCATAGGCTTTATATAAAATATACAAGGCCATCCGATCTTTAATACTACCTGTCAAATTGTAGTTTTCACATTTTACGTAAATTTTCCCAGGCCTTCCTTGGTAAGTGTATTGCAGCTCCAACATAGGTGTGTTTCCGATAAGGCACCATAAATGCTGAAATCTACTATCTAACTCTGGGGATAAACATTTACTCCATGTTGCTACTGCTTCCATACTTCTTTATATTCTTTAAAAGCTGTAATTCAATTGGTTCATAATACAGCTAACTATGGTTACAAAATTGAACACAAACAAGATAATATTCAATGATATAGTATATATTCAATAAATTTTACTGAAATCAATAAACTATTTAAAAAAATATTCGGAAATTTACAGAATAAACACAGGCAGACAGAAAAATATTTATCTATGGAACTAGATCAGACCGATGTGAAGTTATTAAAACTACTTCAAGAGGATGCAACTTTAAGCAATAAAGAATTATCTAGTAAATTGCACAAATCAATTGCTGCCATACACGAGCGTGTAAAAAAACTCAAACAGGCAGGCTATATTCGGAAAACTGTCGCACTATTAGATCGTCAGAAAATAGGTATTGGTCTCATATCATTTTCCCAAGTATTTTTAAAAGCACATACCTTCGAGGTATTAAATGAATTTGAACAAGAAGTAGCCAAATTTCCAGAAGTAATGGAATGTTACCAAATGGCGGGGTCCTATGATTTTATGCTACGCATTGCCACCAAAGATATGGAGGCATACCATATGTTTTTAAGGCATAAATTAGCTGTTTTGCCTCAGGTGAATACCGTACAAACTTACTTTGTATTGTCAGAAACCAAAAGCGAAACAGCCTATCATTTTTAATTTAATATTAGGTTAGACCTCCTACTAAATTCATCCTTATTTTAATTTTATTTCAGGTGCGTTTGCTTTCACCCATTTAGTCACTTCCATAGGAACATCAGTACATAGGTAATCACTACCTAAAGAAACACCCAATAAAAAATCCGAAACCGACCTTCCTGGCCATAAACTCACAGTCATACCCTGTTTTTTTGCTTCCAAAACCATATTTCTAGTGGTCATTTCCACTCTGGCTCCAATGCGTTTAATCCCCAGTTCCTTAGCTTCATCCAACACTTGTTGAGTCAAGCCCTCCGATTTTATAAAGAGCATATCCACTTCAGGATAGGTGGATTTCAAATATTTCAATGGCCGTTTATCAAAGGAAGTTAAGAGGTAATCTGAATTTGCAGGCCTATTGCTATAGGTTTTTTTATAGAGCAGATCACAGTAATTCTTAAGCGATTCATCGGGATAAACAGTCGTTTTGCTGGTCTTCATTTCAAACTCGATGTAAACTCCTGGTTTATCTTTAAAAAATGCGACCACCTCGTCCAGCGTAGGTATTTGATTTCCTTTTTTCGTTTTTAATTTTCGGATATCTGCTAGGGTCATTTCCTCGATTGCCCCATTCGTTCCAACAATACGTTCTAAATTATCATCATGAAAAATAACCAACTGTCCATCCTTAGAAATTCGCACATCTGTTTCAAAGCCTCGCATTCCTTGATCATAGCAAGCTTTAAATGCGGGCATGGTGTTTTCATCATATTCATGTGCTCCAGCGCGATGCGCAAACAACTTCACTTCTGCCTGTTGCGCATAAGCACTTTGGCTGTTCATCAGAGACAGTAGAGCACAAGAGGCGATGCTAAAAAATTTAATGGACTGTATTAACCGAGATTTGAAAATTTTCATAGGTAATAGATTAGGTATTAGATTCAGAATAAAGATAGCCTTTTAACTCGAATAGCATCAAACAGGAAATGCACATTTAATAAATATTTAATGTGCATAAAAACCTCATGAAGTAATTATTTCCTAATTGCCCTAATCAGGTTATTTTCGAGAAGTTAATTGATCAGCTAATTTTACGGCTTCATAAGCATTCACGATTCCACCTGTTTTGGAGATATCCGACAATTTAACTTTTACTCTCGTCTTCGGCGTGATCACCTCTAGAGGAGGTTTCACCGCACTAGCTTCAATAATGTATTTAACTTGCCTGTAGTTTAATTCCGGAAAATAGGTAAATAACAAAGCCGCCACACCAGCTACCACCGGAGCAGCCATACTCGTACCACTCGCAAGTCCATACTTATTAGCCCCAGGAATCGTCGAATAAATCTGAACACCAGGTGCAAAAACATCTACCCCTTCTTTTCCATAATTAGAAAAAGAAGCTACCAATCCTCCGATTTTTGGGTCTCCACTCGCGCCAACGGTAATCCAGTTTTCAGCAGGTTTGCCATTTAAAAACGTATGCGTCGGATAGGTAAACGTCGTATCCACATTCTTCATATCATTACCAGCGGCATGAACCAATAGCACCCCTTTCTTTTGAGCATATTTCACGGCATCATCCACCCATTTTTTCTCAGGCGAATAGCCTTTACCAAAGCTCATATTGATTACTTTAGCCCCATTGTCTGCTGCATATCGTATCGCAAGCGCTATGTCTTTATCATGCTCATCGCCATTCGGAACCACTCGAAGCGACATAATTTCAGCATCTACAATACCATCCATCCCTAGTTCATTGCTTCGTTCTGCAGCAATGATACCTGCAACGTGAGTTCCGTGAAAAGCAGAACCATTACTCACTGTAATATTATTATTTCCATAATACCGGTCCTTTATATTGGCATAATTATCCCCAACAATTGATCGGTAATCAGTTGGGGGATTAATTTTTAGCTCCTTTTTGGAAACTAAATTATTCTTTCTGAATGCAATCTCGTCGGTATTTTTTATGGCCTTATTTAGCGTATCCGTAGACCTTCTTTTTAAGCTAGCCATAAAATTTAAAACCTTTGGATCTTGGGTATTATACTCTTTGACATCCTGAAAAGTATACGCTGCTTTATTCAAATTTCCCATCAAAATTGAATCGGCATATAGTGCATCATTTAAACCTGTTTGTGCCCCTTCTATACTTTTTTGCAAACCCAAACTTTTCATATGCATATCTAGCTCAGCTCTTAGCCAACTCTGATACTGATATCGATCTCTTTTTTTAATTTTTGCTAATGGAACTCCCTCATAGCGGTCTTTAAATTTCCAATAAACACGCTCAGACTCATACGAATCTTTTTCCACATTTTTATCCTTCTCCGATGCTCCTATAAAGTTCCAGCCGAAAACATCGTCTACGTATCCATTCTTATCATCATCTTTACCATTACCCCACCATTCTTTAGGATTTCGCCATAAATTATTTTTCAAATCGACATGTGCCGTATCGATACCTGAATCAATCACTGCAACGACTACTTTTTTAGGGCTTCTTCCAGCTTGTTTTAAAAACGTGTATGCCTTATTTAAACTTATGCCATAATAACTGTCTTCCTGGTAATCTTTCAAATGCCAACCTTGCGGTTGAGCAAAAGATATAAAGGATACAAGCATTAGACAACTGAATACCTGAGCGCTGAGAATGGTGTTCTTTTTCATGTATATGTAAATTGAATAAAATATGTTAGAATTTGTCCCTAAAGTGCTTCATGGATCAATTCTTGTAAATGGTCATTTTTCCTAAAATTACTCAGAAATCTTACTAATTACTAGCTATTTTACTAGAGAATCACCTAATTTTATTATTTTCTCTATTCACACACTTTACGTTTCACGCTCAAAATAGGCTATTGATGTTCGTCTAACAGAAAATAAAAACGGAATTTCTAGAATTTCCTTTAGTACTGACTAAATACGTGTGAAAGGCTGTCAAAGAGGGACAAAATGGCGAAAGCATAGACAAAGCATTAATAATAAACGCGATCAACAACAAAGAAGATGATCTAAAGGCATTTATAAATGCTAAACATTCAGAAAAACAGCTTTTTCAATTCCGTTGTAGATCAAGCTATACGAGAATACAAGCTAGCGAACAAATCCAAAACACGAACAATTGTATACTCATTTGGAGCAGTACGCAGACAATAAAAAAGAATAAAAGATTGTCTTAGCTCTAAAAAAAGCAATATTATTAATGGAAGCTCCAAAAGGAAAGGAACTTCCAAATAGTAAAAAAAATTTTCATTCCCTTGGATTTTCAATTGATCTCCTTCGGATCTTCTTTGGATCATCATCGCATATTCAAAGGATCTTCGTTGAACAACTGCGAAGAAGAAGCAAGGAATAGCTGAAGGAGATCCAAACAACAGGTGATGGGGACAGTTGCCTTGACCTACCCATAGCTGATTGAATATAAACCCGATAGACCATAAAAGCTAATTTAAATAGTTATCCATTATTAAATAAATATCCATTTAGGAATAAAATTGATATGGTATTATTATATTTATTAAAAATTAATATCTCCTGATTTAGTGTAAGGAATGAAAATGTTGAGTGCTGAAAAAGATTGGTCGGATGAAATAAGTAAAATTATTCAATTTCAAGATGAATCATCTTTTAGATTGATATTTAAGCATTTTTACGGGGCACTCGTATCCTTTGCAACTTCGGTGACTGCCAATAACGAATTGTCAGAAGACTTAGTATCAGATTTAATGCTGAAGGTATGGATACAACCGGAGAATTTAAAAAATGTTCAAAATCTAAAAACATTCCTTTACGTCAGTGTAAAAAACAGATGTCTCAATGAGCTTGAGCGAAATAAGCGTCATACGAATTACCTCAATAACCTCCAAACCTACCCCTTAAATTCCATTTCACCAGAAGATGAATATCAGGTCAAAGAATTATCCCACAATATTCAACATGCCATTCAGCAACTCAGTCCAAAAACAAAAATGGTTTATATACTTTTGCGAGATAACGACTGCAGCTATGCAGAAGTCGCAGAAATTCTTTCGATAAGCCCAAAAACAGTTGATCGTCATTTGCAGATTGCACTTAAGAAATTAAGGGATAGCATCAAAAATTACCTGCTGTAAATCAACAGTTTACCATCATTATTAAAAATAATTACATTTTTATTGGGGAGAATTATCTTTTCAATTGTCCTTTACGTAATTAGCAGAAAATTATAAACCATGCACGAAGAACGATTTTTTGAATTGCTCCATCAATTTCTATCGAAGAACCTATCTATCGAAGATCAGAAAGAGCTGGAAACAATGACGAAAGTAAACCCGAAATACCGTAAAATATTTGAGGAAATTGCGCAACCTAAGCAGCAAGAAATTGTAAATGCTAGGATAGACGCTCAAATAGATGCTGTATTCTCAAAAAAAGCAGTAGACACCGCAATTCTACCTGTTCGTTCTAAAAAATCAGATTTCATCAAACGAATCCTCCCTTATGCAGCGGTACTCTTATTGGGCTTGTTTATGCTTCCAGTGATCTGGAAGAAAATGTCCAACGTAGAATTAAACGAAGCCTTGGTACATTGCGTAGAAACAAAAAAAGGGGAACGTAAAAACATAACGCTTCCGGATGGGAGTAGTATTTGGTTAAACAATGCGAGTTCGATAACCTATAACAACGGATTTGGAAAGGAAAACAGGGATCTTATGTTGGTTGGGGAAGCTTATTTTGATGTTGCTTCCAACAAAGAACTGCCCATGCTGATTACAGCCAATGAACTTCTAATCAAAGTAGTTGGTACAAGTTTCAATGTTCGATCGTACCCTGATGAAGAAATTGCAGAAACCTACTTGGTCGAAGGTAACATTCAATTGTATATTCAAAAAGACCAGCCTCATGCGCAATTTTTACAGTTAAAACCGGGAGAAAAAATAAAAATAGACCAGCACGTTAAACCCTTAGATGCCCTGCAGCCTAGCAACAATACGGCAAGTAATAAAGCATTAACTGTTAGTAGAAGTATGATTGTGCTGAATCCTTTAAAGACGTCTGCTACAGAAATAGCTTGGAAAGAAAATATTATGGCATTTGATTCCGAGCCCTTTGAAGTGGTTGCTTCCAAATTAGAGAAATGGTACGACGTGCAAATTACGATTACAAATGAGGATTTAAAAAAGATGGAGATATCTGGAAAATTCAAAGAATCCCAAATCGAAGAGGCCTTAGAGGTGATTAAATTGACAGGAATAGACTTTAACTATAAACGAGTAAATAACCAAATAGACATTTATTAAACCTAAAAAAACTATGCTATAACCCTTTATTTTAAACGAAAAAAAAGGACACATCCATGATGTATCCTTCGAATTTTATTTATTAACTAAGCACCTAGCCCTGAGAAAGTAAGGCGCTTTAATCAATTCAACTAATTTATGAAAATTAATTTACATGCCATTTGGGATCATGTGAAAATTCCCTATCTATTTAAAGTGTTTTTGATGCTTAAAATTATTGTTTGCCTGATATGCATATTTTCCATTCGAGTCACTGCTAACCCCAGTTCTGCTCAAGAAAAAGTATCCCTTCACTTATTCGACAGTGATTTAAAAACGGTTATTAAATCCATCGAAAAGCAAACTAAGGTCACTTTTATTTATTCAGATAATTTAATAAATAATGCCTCATTAGGTAAAATTCAGGTTAATGACCTTCCATGGACTCAAGTTTTGCTTCCCTTGTTAAATGAAGCGGGGCTTAGTATGAAATCCTTGGATGGTAATCGTATAATTATAGGCCCAAATTCGGCCAAACAAAATGGTTTCCCAATAAAAGGTGTGGTAAAAGACAAATCAGGAAATCCACTCATCGGTGTCAGCATAACGGAAAAGAATGCAGATAAAGCAACAAGCACGGATGAGAACGGCCGATTTGAATTGGTCGTAACCGATGATCAAGCAAGCCTACAAGTTAGTTATATAGGCTATTCAAGCCAAGAAGTACCGGTCAGTTCTTCGGAGATACTGATCACCCTACTGGAAGATTTGACCTCATTGGACGAAGTGGTAGTGGTTGGATTTGGCACGCAGAAAAAGGCCAATTTAACCGGCGCTGTATCGTCTGTGGATATGGATAAAGTCTTGGGCGATCGACCAGTAAGTAGTTCTTCTCAAGCCTTGCAAGGTGCTATTCCGGGTATGCAAGTCACTTTTGGTGGCGGTAGACCAGGGCAAGGTTCAGATTTAAATATTCGAGGCATTACTTCCATCAATGGAGGTTCTCCATTAGTGTTGGTCGATAACGTACCCATGAATTTGGATGATGTTAACCCTAAAGATATTCAAAACATCACCGTTTTGAAAGATGCTGCGGCATCGTCCATTTATGGTGCAAGGGCGGCATTTGGCGTGATATTGGTGACCACCAAAAAAGCAGGTAAAAATCAACCCAATAAAATTAATTATTCCTCCAACTTTACCTGGTCTAATGCGACAAGTTTACCTGAAAAAGCAAGTCCAATAGAATTTGTTCAAGGTTTAAAAGATTTCGGTCAAGCAACAAATTGGACAGGCCAGAATGTCGAAACTTGGTTAGAATTATTAAAAGAGTATCAGGCTGACCCGAATAAATATCCTGAGGGTAATGCAGAAGTCAACAATAACATCTACCCACTAAAAGAATATGACATGTATAAGGAGGTCTTTTCGACTGGCCTTGAACAATTGCATAACCTATCTTTTTCTGGAGGGGCAGAAAAAATAGCTTACCGCCTATCGGGAATGTATGCTGATGAAGATGGCATTATGGCTACCGATAAAGACAGCTATAATCGGTACAATGTGAATGCGTTTTTAACAGCTGAAATTGCAAAAAATTTAAACGCAAGTGCAAATATCCTTTACAAAAACGATAAGCGTAAAACACCTATGAATATGGGTGAGATGTTTTACCGAGCTATTACACACAGTTCCTATATCAATACAGGATATGATATCGCAATGGATGGTACGGAAATTCCATACGGTACACCAAATAATTACTTAAAGTATGAGGATCCAAGCACCAACTATAATGATAATCTAAGGTTATTCGGAAAATTAGATTATAATATCCTTAAAGGATTAAATGTGATAGCTGAATATACCTTTGATAAGTCCAATACAAATAGTAGGTATTACCAAATACGCAATAAATACATGAACCCTAACAATTTTAGTGAAGAGTATTTATTCAATAACCAGTACTACCAGCGTGGAAGCAGTATTACCAATTATAACGCATTAAATTTTTATGCTAGTTATAGCCATCAATTGGATGAACATCATTTCAAATACCTATTAGGAACGAACTACGAAAAGAGTCATTATGAGTTTTACTCCGCAACGCGCTACGATATCTTAAGTCCAGAGTCTCCTTCCCTAGGTACGAGTAGTGGAAATCAATTTGTGGATGATAATTTTGGACAGTATGCTGTATTAGGCTATTTCGGTCGTATAAATTATGACTATAAAAATAAGTATTTATTAGAATTGAATGGACGTATAGATGGTTCTTCTAGATTTCAAGAAGGCTCCAAGTTTGGGTTCTTCCCATCGGTATCTGCTGGATGGAATGTGACAGAGGAAGGATTTATGAGTTCCCTTAGAAATCATATTCCATTACTTAAATTTAGAGGCTCATTTGGAGAGATTGGGAATCAAGTAGTTTTAAACTCTTCGGGAGGACAGGTCTATTTTCCAGTAACACCGGCTATGTCTGCCACGAACTCTTCATGGATCAATCCTACAACAGGCATTCGCTATTTAACCATTACACCACCGAGTTTGGTTTCTTCATCCTTTACTTGGGAAAAAGTTAGAACCTTAAATCTAGGTGTTGATTTGGCTTTGTTCAACAGTAAATTGAACACAAGTTTTGATTGGTTCCGTAGACAAACCATAGGCATGCTCTATCAAGGAGCTGATCTTCCAGCTGTATTAGGATCTACACCACCTTTTCAAAATACGACCAATTTAGAATCGAAAGGTTGGGAATGGGAATTAACTTGGAAAGATAAAGTAAAAGATTTTAATTACGCTATAGGCTTTAACCTTTCAGACAATCGAGGTTATATTACCAAAATAGATAACAGTGCTGGTCTAATCAACGGTTATTATGAAGGTAAAGAATTGGGAGAAATTTGGGGTTATGTGACCGATCGATATTATACAGCAAATGATTTTGTGGATGGAACTTTGAATGATAAACTTCAAAATGGGACATTAAAAGATGGAATTCCAGCCTTCACAGGTGTTGCTCAAAATCCCGGAGATATTTTATTTCAAGATTTAAATCAAGATGGGAAAATATTTTCCGGGAACGGAACATTGGCTGATCCAGGGGACATGCAACGCATAGGAAATAATAGACGTCGTTACCAATACGGAATCACCGGAAATTTTGGATACAAAAATTTTGATTTATCTATTTTCATTCAGGGTGTTGCTAAAAGAGATTTATGGATGAGTAACCATTTGTTTTGGCCATATTCAAATGAATTTGGCACATTCTTTAAACACAGTTTAGATTATTGGACTCCCGAAAATCAAGATGCATACTACGGTAGAGTGTATTCCAACGCAGGTTTAAATACAGGAGCCAACCGCAGAGTTCAAACGAAATACCTACAAGATGGTTCATACCTTCGAGTGAGAAACATCAGCTTGAGTTATAATTTCGGGAAGGAAGTCTTGAAATCTAAATTCTTAGAAAGTATACGACTTTACGTGACTGGGGAGAACCTTTTCTTATTTGACAAGTTGCCTACAGGATTTGAAGCCGATGCTGCAGACCTTGGTTCAGGGGGAATTTACCCGTATTTGAAAAAATACAGTTTTGGTGTCAACATTAATTTCTAACCAGTTTCTGAAATCATGAAAATTTTAAAATATTTTTTATATATCGCTATTGCAGCTGGCTTAAGCACCAGCAATACAAGCTGTACCAAACTTTTAGATCTTTCTCCAGAAGGAACCTTGACAGAAGGTACTACGTTTACTTCTTACGATAATTTCATCACTTATGCTTGGCAATTCTACGGGGTATTTCCTGGATATTCGAATTCCGTACCTAATTCAGAAGTAAATGGTGATTTATTTGCTTTAGCCAACAACAATGCTACCTCCGATTGGCTTTGGAATAGAATAGTTATTCCTGGTTCATCCGCAGATTATAGTAATCCTTATGTGCAAATCCGCGCAATAAATATACTCTTAGACCGCATAGATGGTGCTAGTCAACTAAGTGAAGTGGATAAGAAACATGTGCGTAGTTTAGGCTATTTCTTTAAAGCTTATAATTATATGGATTTACTAAATAAATTTGGTGGAACCATTTGGATTGAAAAGGCAATAAATGATGGTGATCAGGAATTTTTATACGGTACACCAGGTACAAGAGATGAAATCGCTGATAAAATAGTGGAAATGCTTACTTATGCCGAGGCAAATATTAAAGCTTCTGGTGATGGAAAGAATACCATTAATGTCCATACCGTGCGTGCATTACTTTCGCGATTCGGTCTTAGAGAAGGTACTTGGCGTAAGTATCATGGTTTAGGCAATGGTGAAAAATATTTACGCGCCTCCGTCGCTGCATCGAGTAAATTAATAAGCAATTTCCCAAACATACATCCGGATTATGATGAACTATTTAATAGTGAATCCTTAGCCAACAATACGGAAGTCTTGTTGTATAAACAATATGAGGTTAATCAGATTACGCATTCTCTTGCTTCCTTAGCTAGAAATTCTGCCGGAAGATGGGATTTAACGAAATCTGCTGTAGATCTTTACCTGATGAAGGATGGCCAAACCCGATGGACTAGTACCCAATTCGCTGGAGATCAAGACCCCTACAAAGAATTTAGAAATCGGGACATTAGGTTATATTATACGGTACCCCCACCCTTTAAAGTAGAGGTCAATCACCCAAGTTATACCTTTGCTTTTACAGCTAATGAAGGTGACCGGGAGTATATTAATTTAATGAATACCTTGTCTGTATCAAGTCGTAAAACCTTACCTACTTTAAATTGGCAAGGATTAGTTCTTAGACAAGAGCCTCATTATGCAGACTTTACCAATGGACAACCTTTTAATGTGACTTTTACAGGCTATCGTTTTTATAAATTCAGTAATAAAATAAAGATGTTGCAGAATGAAGACATCAATGATGCCCCAATATTCAGAATGGGCGAAGTATTATTGAATCATGCTGAGGCCAGCTATGAATTAGGAGAACTTACCCAAGATATCATTAATCAAACTATCAATAAATTAAGACAACGTGGACAGGTCGCAAATTTAAATTTAGCTTCCATACCTACTGATCCAACAAGAGACAGTGCTGTTTCTGCTGTATTATGGGAAATTCGCAGAGAACGAGCGGTGGAGTTAATGGGTGAAGGGTTTCGTTTTGATGATTTAAGAAGATGGAAAAAAATGAATTATGCTGCCAGTAGAAAATTGGGTAGATATATTGTAAAAGGGGTTGATGTGCCAGCCACGGCTCCTATACCAGTTTTAAATGGAGCTACAGCAGGTTATATTGCCTACGAAAGTAGCCCACCTGCTTTCCCAGATTACTATTACCTATACCCTATTCCTTCAGCAGAGATTGTTTTAAATCCTAAGATTAATCAAAATCCAGGTTGGAATGATTAAAATAAACTTACCAGCGAAAAGTAATTTTTCGCTGGTAATTATCTTTTTTTTGAAAAGAAGTAAACCTATTTTTTTATTTTACCATTAATTCGCATGCTTAATGCTCAGCTTTTCCTAAACAAAACTTATTCTTTATTTATTTAACAGGAAAAGCTATTTAGGGTACTGATTTTGAAAAAAACAATTACGCTATACGCTACTAAATGAAATGAAAAAACTACTCTTATATTTAATTCTATCTGCGGGACTTCAACTCCATGCACAACAGCAACGTCCTAATATTGTATTTATTTTAGCAGATGATCTAGGGCTTGGAGATTTAGGAAGTTATGGCCAGCAGAAAATAAGTACGCCTAATCTTGATAAACTAGCAGAGCAAGGCATGAGATTTACCAATTTTTATGCAGGAACATCAGTCTGTGCACCTTCACGCTCTTCCTTAATGACAGGCCGTCATACAGGGCATACCTACATTCGAGGGAATAAAGAAATAGAACCTGAAGGCCAAGAACCTTTAGCGGACTCTATCCGTACTTTTGCGATGATTCTTCAAGAACAGGGATACCGCACAGGTGCCTTTGGTAAATGGGGATTAGGCATGGTCGGAACATCTGGGGATCCGAATAAAAAAGGTTTTGACGAATTTTTTGGCTATAACTGTCAAAGGCAATCGCATCGGTATTTTCCGACCCACTTATGGCATAATGATCAAAAAATATCATTAGCAGGCAATGATCTAAGGAACATGGTGACTTATGCCCCGACATTAATCCAAGAGCAAACGCTGGCTTTTATAGAAAACAATAAAAACCAACCCTTTTTTCTATTCGTACCATCTGTTTTACCCCATGCTGAATTGACGGGTCCTGAGGATCAATTTTATAAGAAATATGAAAATGCTTTTGAAGAAAAACCGCACAAAGGCAATGATTATGGACCTCAAGGTACAATTGCTGGATACGCCTCTGTAAGCAAACCTAGAGCTACTTTTGCAGCTATGGTAAGTCGCTTAGATCACTATGTAGGAGAGATTATCGCTAAGCTGGATGAATTGGGTCTCACGGAAAATACCATCATCTTATTTAGTAGTGATAATGGTGCTCATCGGGAAGGTGGAGCTGATCCAATTTTTTTCAATAGCACTGCCGGATTAAGGGGTTTCAAAAGAGATTTGTATGAAGGTGGAATTAGAACACCACTGATCGTTCGCTGGGACAAGCATATCGCTCCAAACAAAACCAACAATCAGGTAGGCGCATTTTGGGATATCTTACCGACCGTACAAGAATTAATTGGGGACAAGAAAAATGAATCCACCGATGGAGTATCATTAGTTCCTACCTTACTTAATAAAGGAAAACAGCAAAAACACAAACATTTGTATTGGGAGTTTCATGAGGATGGAGGTAGACAAGCCGTCCAGCAAAATCAATACAAACTGCTCCGCTTTAATGTAAAGGATGCTCAAAAAACGTATTATGAATTATATAATATCGAAAAAGATCCTCAGGAAAAAAATCCAATCCAAAACAACAAAATTCAACGTAGATTAATAAAGATCATGGATGAGGAACATATAGAAAGTAGGCTATTTCCGCTTTAATATTTATTTATCTTCCATATGGAGCGCACTAAGCTCGATAGTTTTCCTACCTATTTTGAAAATCTTATCCATAACATATGAAAATAAGCCTGATACGAATCAGGCTTATTTTTTTGATATCCCAATCAAAATAAATTCGAAGCAAACCTTGAAATGCTAAAGATGCACATCAGGTTAATCCCTGTTAAAACTAAAGCACTGAAACATATTTAACAGCATCTTACATTCCTGTTCAAATTTTAAAAATAAATAAACATCAAGAAAATAGCGCGGTTGAATTTGTGATTTTGCTCATTTTACATTAAACTTGTTAATTGTTTGGATAAATTATTTCTAAACCATTTAAAAGTTATGATGCTTTTTTCTTTAAAATGACTACATATCAAAACTCTACAGATCGTCATTTGGCTACTTTATTATTACAGGGCGATCAGCGGGCATATACCGAAATTTTTGAACGATATCATAAGTTGTTAATTAAGCATGCGTTTCAACTTTTACAGGAAAAAGAAGCTGCAGGAGATTTGGTGCAAGATGTTTTTTTGACCCTTTGGCAGAAACGGGAGACGATTTCTGTGACGAATTCCCTTTCATCCTATCTGTACACAGCTACTCGCAATAAAGTATTTAATCTCCTTTCGCATCAAAAAGTTGCATCCCGCTATGCAGAATCTATTGCCAATTTTATGGAAGAAGGCCATAGTATGACCGATGTTACCTTACGAGAAAAAGAGCTTGCCCGTATTATTGAAAAAGAAATTGACGCACTTCCAACTAAAATGCGTGAAGTATTTCTATTGCGTAGCCAAGAGGAACTCAGTTACCAACAAATTGGAGAGCAACTAAACATTACTAAGCAAACGGCAAAACTTCAAATGCATAATGCCTTGAAAATTCTCAAAATAAAAATCAAGTCCTATCTCCATGTCCTTTGGCTACTGTAGTCAAAATAACTATTTTTTTTTCATGCTAGCTATAACGTTTGATAACTGAACCTGTCATGTAATTAGATAAGGGTTTAAAAACTCCATTTAAGAAATGAATAAGGAACAACTGGCTAAGCTATTAGATCAATATACCAAGGGCAAACTTAGGGAGCCTAAAATTTCTATGCTCGAAAGCTGGTATCTTAAAGAAGCTAGGGAAGAGAAGCCAAAATTGACGGAAGCGGAAGTAAATGATATTTCAAACCGCATACGCACTTACCTACCCTTACAATATGGCAAAAAATCTGTTCGCATGACTTATTGGCCAAGATTGGTCGCAGCAGCTGTTGCCCTCCTATTTGTTGGAACTATACTGTACTATTATAAATCCTCTAGACTAAGCAATTCTAAACAAGCTGAATCGGACCTTTCGGTCAATGTGGCACCGGGTAAAATGAACGCCACGTTGACCTTGGCCGATGGCCGAAAAATTTACCTCACTGAAGCTCATAAAGGAGAAATAGCGAATGAAGCTGGAATTTCCGTTGTACAGACTGCAGATGGAGAATTAGTTTACCGCATCAGTGATCCTAGCCTAGGCGCCAATAGTATGAATACGTTAAGTACGCAAAAAGGGGAAACGTATAGGTTGATTTTACCTGACCAATCTAAGGTATGGTTAAATGCAGCATCTAGTTTGACCTATACTACAGGGTTAAAACAAAACGGAAAGCGCAGGGTAAAATTGCAAGGTGAAGCCTATTTTCAAGTAAGTAAGGACAAAAGCCATCCATTTATCGTGGAAACTTTAAACCAAGAAGTAGAAGTGCTCGGAACAGCGTTCAATATCAATAGTTATGAAGATGAACCAAACGTAACGACTACGCTGCTAGAAGGCAGTGTAAAAGTTAAAACAGCGAATCAACTTCAAATATTACGGCCCGGAGAGCAATCAAGTACTGATGGGAATAAAATTAACGTAAGAAAAGCAGACCTAGATCAAGTTGTAGACTGGAAAAACGGGGAGTTCAATCTCCATAGAATCCCGTTTAAAGCCGCAATGAGCAAACTCGCTAGATGGTATGATGTGGAAGTTATTTACCAAACAACTAACGCTGAAAAATTAATATCAGGCGGATGGATTTCTAGGGATGCCAGTTTAAAGACAATCTTGGAAGGTATTGAACAAACAAAACAAGTCAAATTTAAATTAGAAGGGAGGAAACTCTATGTGTTAAACTATTAAGAATATTGCCATTAACTCTAAAGTAAACGGGGTATAAAAACAAGAGTTCAATAGGCGAAACTAATTACTAAACTAGAGGAGCCTAAAAAACCAAAGGCATAAACCTTTGGTCCATGTTTGGCAACAAACAATAAATGGTTGCTATTTACCACAGGACGCCATTACTTTTCGACGGGCAAAGGCGCTCTGGATTTAACCAAACTAAACGTAAATGTATTTAAATTTTTCCATAAAGCAAGCTGTAAAAACTTGCTTGCAGACTACAGTATGGCCTAACCTGCGATTTACCACGATCTTATTCCTAGTAATTCTTTTTCAGGTCAGTACCCCATTATTTGGTCAACAAATTACTATAAGCAAAAAAAACGCTCCACTAGAGTCCATCTTTCGAGAAATCAGGAAGCAATCTGGTTACAATTTTTACTTTGATGCGCAAATAATTGATTTGAATTTAAAGGCAAGTATTCAGGTCAAAAACGCAACAGTGCAGGATGCATTGCGAAAATTATTAGCGGACAAAAACTTGTCCTATGCCATTATGGACAAGCTTATTACGATCACAAAAAAAGAATCGCCTATTCCGATTAATCGTACTGATGAAAAGGATAATTCCATCATCGTTTCAGGAAACGTTTTGAATGACAAAGGTATAGGCCTTGAGGGTGCTACAGTATACGTAAAAGGAACCTTTTATCAGGTAAAAACAGGCAAGAATGGTGAATTCTATTTGGGAGAACTCCCAAAATTCACAGTTCTTATCGTATCGCATATAGGGTACAAAACGATTGAAATTGCCATTGATAAATTTAGTATGCCAATGGAAATTCGCCTGGTAAACCAAATTAAAGAAGTAGAAGAGGTTGTGATGGTTTTGAATACAGGATACCAAAAAATCAGTCCCGAACAAAGTACGGGAGCCGTGGCACAGATAAGTTCAAAAGAGTATGAATCTAGCATAAGCTCTAATTTTCTAGATGGGCTAACCAATAGGCTTCCAGGTCTAATGATTAATAATGATATTAATTTCACCAGTTTAGTCCCAGGAACTAGCGGTTCGAGTGCTCGTCCACTATTTAATGTTCGAGGTATTTCGACGATGTCTGCCAATCAAAATCCCTTAATTGTGCTGGATGGTTATCCGACTACATTAAGTCTCGACATGATAGATCCCAATGAGATTCATTCCGTAAATATTCTGAAAGATGCTGCTGCAGCAACGGTATATGGGGTTAGCGCCTCAAATGGGGTCATCGTTATCGAACGTAAACAAGCGAAAGCTGGAAAAGCAATTGTTAACTATAGACCATCCTTCAGTCTAAGGCCAAAGGAAAATTATGAGCGCTATCGATGGGATCCAAATGCAGCTGCATTACTGGTGAACTATTTACGTGAAATTCAAGAGCCTAGCATTAACTCAGCGACCTGGAATCGAATTTCTTCCATTCCAGGTGGTGCCGTGAATAGGCATCCAACCTTTTATATTGGAGCACAATTGGCTGCAGGTGTTATCAGTCCCGAGCAGGCAGAAAATGCTTATGCGGCTTTAGGAAGCTACGATAATCTAGCGGACTATAGTGAGCTTTTTGAACGCAACAGCTTAACGCAACAACATCATTTAAACGTATCTGGAGGCAACGAGCACGCCTTATACTATTTAACTGGAAACTATAGTAAAAATAGATTATCAAAAGTTTTCAACGACAATGATCGGCTATTGCTATCAGGTCGAACGTCAATAAATCTTTCCAAAAAATTTAATTTAGAACTGAGTACAGACTTTAGTGAGCAAAGAATAAATTTTGCCCCTACGCCAAACGCCACTACTTATATGCCCTTTGAGCGATTTCGTGATGAATCAGGAAATCCTGCATCTGTGCTGTGGAGAAGTTATTCTCCTACATACACAGCGCAACTTATATCCAAAGGTTTAGAAGATGATGCCTTATATCCATTGATAGAAATGAAGGAGGTAAAAGAAACTACCCGTACAATCAGCAATAAAATCACCGCAAACTTCAATTATCAGATTGGTAAAGGCTTTCGGTTAATATTCGGTGGAATCTATGAGACTTCCAATTCAGCGATTAAGTACATTGCTTCTGAACGCTCCTCAGAAATGAGAAAATTTATTAATGATTTTACGTTCATTCAACCCGATGGGCAATTAAGTTTCAACATCCCAAAAGGGGGTAAGCTTAAACAGCAAAATATAAATTTCAATAATTATACAGCAAGAGCACAGCTAAATTATGATAGAACTATTGGCGACCATGCTGTAAATGCCATTCTTGGAACCGAAATAAGAAATATGGTTCAGCAGGGAAGTCTCAGTACTTCTTTTGGGTATAATGACAATTCTTTAATTCAACAACCCGTAGATTTTAACTCCATTACCTCCAATGCCATAGCAACAAGAGGCAATGTGCGCATATCGAATGCACCTATTCCTTATGAATCATTTTTTCTACAAGAAAACACAGAGGATAGATTTTTTTCTGGATATTCTAATATCGTATATAGTTATAAGAATAATTACTCCATGACAGGGAGTGTACGCGTGGATCAATCTAATTTGTTTGGAACAAATCCCAAATATAAATATAAGCCCCTTTGGTCTTTTGGAATGGCTTGGAATGCCCACCATGAGTCATTCATCAAAAATTTGACTTGGGTGGATCAAATGAAGTTTCGTTTTTCTTATGGTTTCAATGGGAATGTTGCGAAACTTTCTCTGCCAGAAGTAATCGCTACCAAAAAATTATCTGCGTTAACGAATCCAAAATTACCTGCATTGCGGTTGCTCTCCTATGCCAACTCGAGTTTGCGATGGGAACAAACGAGAAGTATCAATGGAGGGTTAGATTTTAGGATCTTCAAAAATATCCAAGGAAACTTGGACTACTATTCGAAGAAAAGTACAGATTTATTAAGTAATGCATTAATCGACCCTACTATTGGAACAAGCCCCACCCTAATCAACCAAGGGACCATTCTAAACAATGGTATTGAATTTGGCCTACGAGCGGATTGGATCGCAAGACAAGACTTTAATTGGAACTCTGGAATTGTCTTAGCCCATAATACCAGCAAAGTATTGAAAGTACATCGTAGAGGAAATTATGACCCACAAACGTTGAATGCTTTGGGATATATCGCTGGTTTTCCGGTTGGGGCAATGTTTGCCTATCATACGGTTGGAATAAACGATGCTGGATATCCAAACCTGGCTGGACCAAACGGTGAAATCATAAAAACCAATACCTCTGGTCAAAATGAATATGCTGCCTTGGAAAAAGCGATGACCTCCGAAGAGTTTGGACTCAGCCATTATGTAGGTACTGGATTACCGACTATCAATGCCGGTTTTAGTAATAGAATAGATGTAGGATCATTTTATTTCTTCGCTATGATCAATTATTATGCCGGATTTAAAGTCAGGGTTCCAAGACCAAACTTTGCGACAACCAGGCCATTAGTAGGGATAGGAAATTATTGGCAAAACCCAGGTGATGAACTGAATTCTGATATGATGGCTCTCCCAGCCTTTAACCATATCCAGGCAAACCGAGCTTACAACTATGCTTCCAAATACATTGTTCATGGCGATTACCTAAGCTTAGGTGATCTGACGGTATCCTACCGTGTAAACAAGCAACAGGTGCTAAAATCTGCTGGTTTTCGGCAACTGGAGATTAAAGCACAGGCTTCAAATATTTATACCATTGGTTTTAATCGATACAATTTTAGTATGGCCACAGGAGATTTTGCAAAACCTTATTTATCGCCCACTTATACCCTTGCCTTATTTCTAACTCTTTAGCAGGAATGAAAATGAAAAATATAAAAACCCTGTGTCGGGTACTACCACTAATTAGTCTGTTATTTTCTGGTTGTGATAAGTACCTAGACATAAGCCCTAAAGGTAAAACCCTATTAACCACAGTCACAGATTATGATCAATGGCTTAATGATGATGAAAAACTTTATTATGGCATCCAATATTGGAATTACTTAGGTGATAATATTGATTTAGCAGACATTACGATTCCCGCTATTCAACCTCAAGATTTAATCTATTTATGGAGTAATCAATATTCAGTAAAACTGGAAGAAGAACCTATTTTTTGGGGAAATCATTATGCGAAAATAAACTTATTTAATACGGTATTGATCGGCATTGACAAAGCGACTGGTGGAACCAATCTGCAGAAAAGAAATATCAAAGCAGAAGCTTTATTAGGACGCTCATTAGAATATTTTTATTTGATGAATGAGTATTGTCAACCTTATGATTCAAAAACATCTTCCCAAGTACCAGGCATCCCATATGTTACCTCCAATGATGTAAACCAAGAAGTCCCCCTTCGAGGTACGCTGGAAGAATTATACCAACAATTAATTCGGGACTTGAAGATGGCCATAGCAGACCTCCCCAAGAACAATAGTCTGAATCGATTCCGAGGATCAATTGCAGCTGGATATAGCGTATTGTCTAGACTTCATTTTTACGCTAGAAATTACGATGAAGCTCGAAAAAATGCAGAATTAGCTTTAGAAAGTTCAAATGCCTCATTGATAAACTTCAATGGACCATTTCCAAATAGCAATTTCTTATACATCCATCCAGATGTTATCTATGCCAGGCAATTGCTAACAGCCACTTATCCTACCCTTGATTTTTTAAGATCTTTTGCCAGTAATGATAAAAGGGTCCGAGCATTATACTACTCTATGGATGGATACCAATTTGAAAAAAGAAACAGTAATTTTTTCTCCCCCGGAGCAATAACTCCATCCCTAACTTATACAAACACCGGTACATCTGTTCAAGAAATGAAATTAATCGTAGCAGAGTGTGCCGCACGCAATAATGACCTCGGCATAGCCTTAATGCAATTAGATGAAATTCGAAAGAATCGGTTCTCCGCAGACAGTTATATAAAATTTGAATCAACAGATCAACAACTTGTTTTAGAAGAAATACTCAAGGAACGAATACATGAACTTCCATTTAATGGATTGCGTTGGTTTGATATGCGTCGGTTAAGTATGGAAAACAAAATGAATCCTGTGCATAGGTATGATGTTGCCGGAAAAGTGATTGCGACATTGGCTCCAGGCAGTAATACTTATACGCTACAGATTCCTTTCCAAGTCATCAGTTTAAATCCGAAAATCCAGCAAAACCCCATTTAGAATTCATGAATATACTAAAACAAGTTTTCCTATACAGCAGTTGCTTACTAATGGCAGTCGCTTGTGAAAAAGATAATAAGCGTATAGACTTAGCACCTGTTTCTGTTTCTTTCGATCATAATTCAAAAACAGATTCCATAGAATTCGGAATTACGAATTGGAAAGACGAATTAAAAACGGTGGAATTAAAGGCTTCAATCATTGGAAATGCAGGCATAAATGATCATTATATCAGCTTTGCTGTAGACCCAAATAAGTTAGCCGATTTTAAAACGAAATATGCTTTACCAACTGCTATGTTGTTGCCGAATAGTAATTATTATTTTTTTAAGGATGTGGTGAAATTAGCAACTGGCAATAAAACTTCTGAAGCCGCTCAATTAAATCTATTCCAGCAAACTAAATTGCTAGAATATAGCACCTATGTCTTACCCATTGTTATCAAATCAATTGATGGCAAAGCTCTAGAGTTAGAAAATGAAAGGGTTATCTACTATGTATTTAAAACTGGAAAACCTTTGACTATAAACAAATCGGCTTGGACGATTGAACAATATTCCTCGTATAATCCCGGTTTAAGTCCAACAAATTTACTAGATGCGAATAATGAAACGACCATGTGGTCTACGAATATTAGTGAGAAAATGCCCCAATGGGTCCTTATCAACTTTAATAAAGAGCTACGATTCTCATCATTGACCTATTACTTACCCAAGCTAATCAATTTCCCTACGGATGGTGGATACCCAACAAAAGTAAAAATAGAGGTTAGTTCAGATGGACAATCTTGGACCGACAAAGGAACATTTGACAGCAATATTCAACAACCTATGCAGACTTTGGAAATTGGGGAATCTACGGCAAGAATGCTACGGTTCACCGTACTACAATCTGTAAAGTATCTGAATCTATATGAGATGATTATCATCGGTGGAATTTCCATAAATCCTTAAACATCCTTTTAAAAACGCAAAAAACAGTCAATACATCAATAATATGGACGTAAAAATTAAAAAAATAATTAGCAGTCAGATTTCCATAGCGATTTGCTTTTTCCTAAACAATGCCATAGCTAGTGATAATTATGATTCCCAAACTCGTTTGAGCTCATGTGTTGGAAACAAAAAAACAGAACAACTAAATGTAATTCAAAATAAGACGAAGCTAGGGCTAGATGTTCAGTCAATTTTGCTTAAGCTTCAAAATCAAACCGATACTTTTAAACTAATTGCTGATTTGAATCATCGTATTTCTGGAGATACCGTCACATTGGTATATACATCTACCACTGGAATGAAACGGGAGACAGCCCTTGTAAAAGATGGGAAATTCACGTTCTCTGGAACTATTGATGGACCCTCGGATGCAAGCCTCTATGCAAAAGAAAAAAATAAAAGTCAACAAGTTATATACCCCTTGTTTTTAGAACCTGGGATAGTAAACCTCCGTTCTGAAACTGGAAGCTTAGCAGATGCCAAAGTTGAAAATTCAAAACTCAATGAACATTTAGCAGCCTATTTATTAGCACTTGCACCTCAACTGAAAGATTTTTCTACGCTCAATGCTGCAAGTACTAGTCTTTCTGAAGCGGATAGAAACAATCCGGCTCAAATACAAAAAATGAAGGACTGGGAAGTAAAAATTAGGTATGAGATAGACTCCATAAATAAAAATTTTTACTTGAAACACTACGACTCTTACATTGGTTTGTGGGTTTTTCAGCAATCCAAACTTTTTGATGTTAGAAATAACTTTACTTTTTCTGAAAATGAACTTAAAAAATTCTCCAAAGAAGTGTTATCGACTGCTTTAGGGCAAAAAATGTTAAACGATATTACTAAATCTGGAATGATTCGTTCAGGCATGATGGCGCCCGAATTCACTCAAAATGATGTGTATGGAAAACCAATAAAATTATCAGACTTTAAAGGTAAATATGTATTACTCGATTTCTGGGCTTCCTGGTGTGCTCCTTGTCGAATGGAAAATCCAACCTTACGAAAGGTATATGACACCTATAAAGACAAAAATTTCACCATTTTAAGTTTATCTATTGATAATGAAAAAGCTAAAGAAGCTTGGTTGAACGCCATTGAAAAGGATGGATTAATTTGGACCAATGTTTCTGATTTATCAGGCCAAAACAATGAAGTGGCAAAACTTTACGGGGTAAGCAGCATACCTTCATGTTTCTTGATTGATCCTCAGGGTAAAATAATTGCTATCAATCTTAGAGGGGCAGAGCTAGAAAAGAAAATCAGCGAAATTTTAATTCAATAAACTTTCAGGGCAACTGAGGCTGGCTTAATTAAACAGCGATAGAAAATTATTGATACAGCTTTCATTTGTCCTTTCCTTACTTCAGTTTAATTACAATTAATCAGTTGCAAAAGCATGGTAGGCCATCGTATTAGCCAAACTATTGCTTCTAAAGCATCTGCTTATCACCTGTAAATCAAATAATCGTATGTTTCAAAAAATCATTTTTATTATTGCTTGCTTATTTCCTTTTTTGCTCAGCGCGCAGCAAGTTCAAGATGTACTTCCTTTAAATCCTGAAGTTACATTTGGAAAACTAGCTAATGGATTTACCTATTATATTCAAAAAAATACAAGCCCTCAAAAAAAAGCTGATCTGTACCTGGTAAATAAAGTGGGATCTATTTTGGAAGAAGAGAATCAATTGGGATTAGCCCACTTTATGGAACATATGAATTTCAAAGGAACCAAAAACTTTCCCAGGTATAAACTAGTGGATTACTTAGAAAAGCAAGGGGTTAAATTTGGCGCCGATTTGAATGCCTATACTTCTTTAAATGAAACCGTTTATCAATTACCAATTTCTACCTCGGATTCCGAAGTGTTTGCAAATGCTATGCAAATTATGCGTGATTGGGCCCAGGATGCACTACTTGAAAGCAGTGAAATGGACAAAGAACGATGGGTAATATTAGAAGAAAAAAGAGCGATAGCGGGCGTGAGGAATCGAGTGAATAATGAAGTGTTTAACATATTGACAAATCATAGTCGGTATTCAAAACGATTGCCAATAGGAACTGAAGAAATCATCAGTGGATTTGAGCCAGAAGTTTTAAGAAAATTTCATAGGGATTGGTATAGACCTAATCTACAAGCCTTGATTGTTGTTGGAGACATTAATGTTGAACAAGTTGAAAATCAAATAAAATTATTGTTTAGTGATTTAAAAAATCCTGATAAAGCTCCAAAACGAATAGAATACCCTATTGTACTTAATGGTAAGAATCAATTTTTCACGTTTACTGATCCAGAACTTGAACAGACACAAATGCAAGTGACGATGAAATTTAAAGAGTCTCCTATAAGAACAGGTGCTGACTATAGAAAAGCTATTGTTAAACGTATACTGGAAAATTTGCTGCTGAATCGGTATAATGAGGCTGCACAAGGAACTGGTATTTCCTTTTTACAAGGGTCTGCAGAAATTACAACATTTATAGCATCTATTTCAGGGTTTTCGGTAACTGTTATTCCTCATCCGGGCAAATTGGAAAATGCATTTCAAGAAGTATGGCGAGAATTGGATCGAGTAAAGCGCTTTGGATTTACGGAAGTAGAATTCAATCGTTCAAAAAAACGAATTTTAATGGGTGTAGAAAATGCTTATAAAGAAAGGGATAAGAATAACTCAATCAATTTAGTGAAAGAATACAGCTCGCATTTCTTAAATGGAATGGCTGTACCTGGCATCACTTTGGAGTACCAAATGCTGCAGGAATTTTTGCCTTCGATTACACAGACTGAAGTAAAAAACGCACTTAATGACTTGATATCTAATAAAAATAGGGATATCATCGTAACTGCCCCTAGCTCCGAAAAAGCAAATTTACCTCAGGAATCTGATGTGCTTTCATGGATGCGTAATGCGGAATCTTCTCCCCTACCTCCTTATCAAGATATCCTCGAGTCCACCGGATTATTAGATCAATTACCTTCCCCTGGATGGATACAATCGGAAAAGAAAGTGGAAGATTTGGGATTAACCGAATTGACATTAAACAATGGTCTTAGGGTGCTAATTAAGCAATCGGATTTCAAAAATGACGAAATACTATTTACAGGATTTAGTCGTGGCGGAAGCTCTTTATACGATAATCAAGCTGTTCGACAAGCGGAAAATGCCGTAAATTTCATAAAAGCAATGGGACTAGGAAAACATAGTCCTACAGCTTTAAACACGTTGCTAAGTGGGAAATCTGTACAAGTAAATGTTGCTATTACAAATAATTTTGAGACCTTAAGTGGAATAACGCGTCAAGTGGATTTGGAATCTGCATTGCAATTGGCACACCTGTATTTCACCGACCCCAGAAAGGAAAAGTCTTTATTTGACAACCTATTGGCTCAAAGTCGTCCTACTATAGAATCAAGATATAACAATCCGAATACCGTATTTAGCGATACCATAAATAGGGTACTTTCAAACTACAACCCTCGATTCAGTGTTCCTGATCTAAAATTGCTGAACGAGCTGGATGTAGATCGTATATTAGCCATCTATAAGGAGCGTTTTGCAAATGCTGCTGATTTCACTTTTATATTTGTAGGCAATTTTGATGAACCTAATTTGAAGGTTTTAATAGAAAAATACTTAGGCTCCCTTCCTTCTAATGGAATGTTAGAAAATTTTGTGGATCGTGGAATTCGCCCAGCAAAAGGAAGAATTAATAAAACCATTTTTGAAGGCACAGAAGATAAAGCTTCGGTATTAATGGCATATACTGGATCCTTCGATTATAATAGACTGGATGCTATAGCGATGAGTGCTTTGGCTGAGGTCCTTCAAATGCGAATTACAGCAAGGCTTAGGTTCATTGAAAGTGGGGTGTATTCCCCTAATGTTAAAGCAACTCTATCAAAATATCCTTCCCAATTTAATTTAAAAATAGTGTTTGGCTCTGCTAGTAATCGGACTGAAGAGTTAATTAAAGCTGCGGAAGAAGAGGTGGAAAGGTTGAAAATTTTAGGACCTACAGCTGAAGAGTTGCATAAGTTTGTGGTATCGCAAAAATTAGCTAGGGAACAAAGCATGAAACAAAATATGTTTTGGATTCAGGCATTGGCTAGTAAACTGCAAAATGAAGAACCCTTGGTAGATATTATTGGCTTTGAAAAATTGTTAGACCAACTGACAATAGATAAGGTTAAAGGAATCGCAAATCAATATATTAATAATGATTTGATGATTTTTAAGATGTTACCTAAGGCTCATCAAATTCAATGAGCTAATAAATAATATATGAAGTAATTCAGGAACCTGAATGGATATCTGTATTGGAATTGAATGTTCAATTAGTAAAAGCTTATCAACCTAAATCGTTAATTAATAGTTCAATAGAATAACCTGTTTTTTTGTTGGGCTGGCCGGAAAAAGACCAGCCTTTCAATGCCGTTTAAAGGGTCCTAAGGCAAGGTTCTTAACAAAATCAATCTGAACTTTAGGACGCAAAAGTGAACAAGCAAAAAAGCCCTAACTTTCGTTAGCGCTTTTTCAGTCGGGCTGGCAGGATTGCTTCAGCCTCACAAACCACATACAATACCCTGAAGCTCCTTCGGATCGAACTACGGTCCGAATCTTACACTGGCGCATAAAAAAAGCCCTAACTTTCGTTAGCGCTTTTTCAGTCGGGGTGGCAGGATTGCTTCAGCCTCACAAACCACATACAATACCCTGAAGCTCCTTCGGATCGAACTACGGTCCGAATCTT